>JAUVMS010000047.1 GCA_030600135.1 Hyphomicrobiales bacterium
CGGCTCGAAGGACGGACATAAAGGCAGATATCATCCCGTCTCATGCCACCAGCATGACTGATTTGCTGGCAACAGGGAATCTTTTGTTAGGTGGGGAACACTAGATTATCTTACCTTCAAGGAATTTCAGTCGAGTAAATCCAACCCCGACTTTCCAACGGTGATTGGAATCAATTCTCGTTATTGGTGTAAAACATATCAATGATCGCTATGATAGAGATTTGCACACCAAACGTTGAAGGTTGCTTGAGTTCATACCAGATCCCGACTGCAGATCAAGTTCATCTAGCCACGGCGCCGGCATTTCAACTCAATCCTTTCCTTGCTCATCACCCTCGAATCAATCGTTTGTTCATTGTGGTACCGTACGTAAGGCTTTGTAGTCCGCAGGGGAACCATACTGTTGGCTCGTCTTGCGCCGTGATTGAAGCGAACGTTCGCATCTCCCATTGTATCGGCCTCGTCGCCCATCTCTGCAGGGGTTGACGTGGCCACGATTGCGAAAGCGCTCGCGAACCGGCCGAAAAATGGTCAGTCGAAAGCGATTGCCGCGATGGAGCGACGCTGATGAGCAAGATTAAATATTCCACCACCGAGGGGCGACGGCAGTTTCCCGAGCTAGCCACACGTGCATGCTACAGCCATGATGTATTTGCCTTCGAACGACACGGACGCCCAATCTGCGCTCTTGTTTCGCTAGACGTGCTTGAGATTGCGTTGGTGGGCTCCGACAAGGTCGACCTCGACGACGAGGTCAAATCCAAGATCATGACCAACATCGCAAGTGCGCTCGCCGAAGTCGGCCGCAATACCCGCACGCTCGAAGACGTTGAAAAAGAACGCAAAAAGAAACGCGGCAAGCTGACCTGATCTCCCCGACGCTGCGCTTAGCTTCAAACACTGAGTCAGCCCGCTATCGAACCCAACGCCCTGCCGACGGTCAATCACGTATGCAAGGGGCGCGACGATTGCAATTGGCGCGCGTTGGCCATCATATGCGGAAATGCGACGCCACCGGCGATGACGGCGCCTCGTTACCCACGATCTCGGAGACGGACGTCTCGATGCAGCGCCGCATTGTCTACCTGGTCACCGAGGATTGGTATTTCCTCTCACACCGACTTCCCATGGCTCGGGCCGCACGCGATGTCGGTTTCGACGTCCACGTCGCGACACGACTGGTTGATGGTCGTGGCGCTATCGAGGCCGAGGGGTTTAGCGCCCATCCGCTCTCCTGGCGCCGAGGAAGCACCTCGCCCCTGGCCAATGCAATGGCAATCCGCGAACTACGCCGGCTCTTTCGCGATCTCCAACCTGCGATCGTTCACAACATCGCAATGAAACCAACCGTCTTGGGGTCCTTGTCGGCGCTCCGACTACGGGACACGGCCGTCGTCAACAGCATCGCTGGGCTCGGTACGCTCTTTCTTGGCCAGTCAACCGCCAATCGCCTGCTCCGAACAGCCTTGGAGCACACGCTCTCGCGTCTCATGAACCGACTACGAACCCGCGTCGTCGTGCAAAACCCAGACGACCAGCAGCGCTTCGTTGAGCTGGGCACCAAGCCGAGCCAGATCGTTCTAATACCCGGATCGGGCGTCGATACCGACCTTATTCGCGCGACGCGAGAGCCAGCCCCGCCGATCAAGGCTGCGTTCGTGGGGCGCATGCTCGAGGATAAGGGCTTGCGCTGCCTGCTGCGTGCACACGAGCTCCTGCGCACGCGGGGCATCGAACTGGAGCTGATCCTGGCGGGTGCCCCCGATCCGGAAAACAGTAGCTCCATCGGCGCCGACGAACTCCGGACATGGAGCAAATTGCCCGGTATCGAGTGGCGCGGCCACATCGACGACATCGACGCACTTTGGCGCGAGGTGCACTTCGCGGTCCTGCCCTCGCGGCGCGAAGGCATGCCTTTGAGTTTGTTGGAGGCGGCATCGGCGGGACGGGCCATGGTCGCGAGCGACGCCCCCGGCTGTCGCGAAATCGCCCGAGAAGGGGAAACCGCACTGACCCATCGTGTGGACGATGCACGGGCGCTTGCCGAAGCACTGGCCCGCATGGCAACCGACACGGAACTTCGTTTGCGCTTGGCCACAAGAGCCCGCCAGCTCGTCGAGGAGCGTTTTTCGGCAAGAGCTATCGGCGAGCAAACAGTGGCGCTCTACGAGAGCTTGTTGACGGAAAGTACCTGAAATCTCAAGCGCTCATGTCTTTCGTCATGTTTGCAATGCCGTCGGTAAGTGACGCCGAGGGGCGCCAGCCCATGGCTTTCAGCGCCGCGTTGTCAACCACGAGGGAACCGGAAAGCCGCTGCCATGCCTCCCGCTTGCCAAGAGTTCCAAGCATGGCCCCGAGCAGGCTCGATGGTACCGAAACCAACCGCGGCCCCCGGCCGAGTGCTTGGCGCATGTTGGCAATCAGCTCGGCCACGGTCGGCGCCTCGTCGTCGGCAACGAGGAACGTACCGCCATCGGCGGCCGGTGCCTCGAGCGCGAACGAGATTGCGCCAGCCAAATTATCAATGCCGAGGAGCGAACGACACGCCTGCAAGCCACCTAACGGCAGGGGAACCGGCGACCGGGCCAAACGTGCAAGCATGGCCATGTTGCCTTTGACGCCTGGGCCATAGACCAGGACGGGACGCAAAATCACCCATCGGCCGCCAGCCTCTGCGAGGCCACGCTCTCCTTGCAGTTTGGAGGCCCCATAGGCGTCAATCGGCGCCGGCCGGTCGGTTTCGCTGACGACACTGTCGGCGACGGGCCCGACTTGGGCGCGAACCGATGAGACGAAGACAACCTTGACATCAGTGTCCCGTGCCGCCTCGCCGAGTGTACGAACCGCCTCGCCATTGACCGCCTGGTAGCGCTCCTTGGGGATTTGCGCCGTGGAATGCGCGATGCCGGCCAAATGCACCACATGGCTGACACCGTCGAGCAAGGCCGGCCAGTCGACAGGCCGCGATAAATCCGGTAGGCGAACCGCCTCAACCCGATGGTCGCCGGCATCGGCCGCTGGCGCTCTACTCGCGGCGCGAACCGTCCACCCTTCAGCTGCCAAATGTCGGACAACATGACCACCGACAAAGCCCGCGGCACCGGTTACGAGGACGACCCTCTTCAAGCCCGCCCCCGCACAAACGATCTGAGCACCGCAGCCGTTGCGAATCCGCCTGCCAGGAGACAAATGGCATCAATGACAACTACGTCCATCGATGCGCTGAGGCACGCCAGGCCGGCCAGAAAGACATTGAGCATGAATATATTCGCCGTCACTTCCGGCACCGTGAAGCCATTGCAGTCGACTGCCATTTGATAGAAATGGGAGCGGTGCGCCTCAGCCAGCTTTTCTCCTTTGCGCAGGCGGCGATACAGCGTGGCAGTGGCGTCGCAAACATAATAGAGCGGGAGGAGCAATGCCGCTGTCGGCTGCCCCGCCGCGGCGACAGAAACAAGCATCCAGGCGAGCAGCAATCCTATTGGCAGGCTTCCAACGTCGCCCAGGAACAGCTTGGCCCGGTACCGATTGTAGGGGGCAAAGCCGAGCATCGCCCCACCGAGCGCCAAGGCCACCAGCGACACCGACGTTTCGACATCAATGAAGGCCTGCAGAAAAGCAACCCCCAACGCGACGGGGATCACTTCGACGACGGTGATCCAATCGATCCCATCCATGAAATTCGTCAGGTTGATGAACCAGACCATGCCGAGCGCGAGCAACACGCGCTCGAGATTGAGTGGCACCCAGTCAGGTAAAACCCGGGCCCCGTCGCCAAGGCAGGCGAGAACCACTGCCACGCCCAGGAATTGCGCAACAAGTCTCGGTGTTACGGGTAGTGGGCGGATGTCATCAATGGCACCGACGATGCCCATGGCAACGGCGGCCGCCAAAACGCCTGCAAGCCGCCAGGCGGCATCGCCCGGCAGCGGCATGATGAGCAAAGCTAAGGCGACAACGATAACCAAGCTCGCCAACACCGCGATGCCGGCTCCTTGGGGTGTCGGCGTAATATGGCTTGAGCGCGCATTGGGGCGCGCCAGCGCATAACGCTCCATCAATGGAAACAGGAGCCGAATGAGACCGTACGTCAACAGGGCGCTCGCGGCCAACAGAGCAAAGCCGAGCACGATTGAGCCCATTACGATCCCCGCCTTTTCGGCTTAGTTTAGCCTCGAGATATCATGAGATTGCCGGGCAAGGCATACGGCACATTTTTCGATTGCCGCCCATATCCATCAGCTCGCATGGCGCAATTGCGACGCCTCATCATCGCGCCTCAACCCAACCGCCCCGAACAGAGCCCGGGTCAGCGAACGACGATCATACCATCGTTCAGCCTTCTTGCGGCTGGCGCGCGCCATCGACGGTATGAGATCGGGGCGGCGCAAGATCGATTCCATCGCCTTGGCCAGTGCCTCTGCATCGCCGGGCGGAACAAGGATGCCGTTGACAACCTCGTCAACCGTCTCGCGGCACCCGGGGATGTCCGACGTGATAATGGGACGACCGACAGCAAGTGCATGAACCACGGCCTCGGGCATACCTTCGAGCTCTGACGGCAAAACGAACACGTGCGCCCGGCCGAGAGCTTCTATGAGATCCCCGTCTGGCCCAAGATATTCAATCGGCGCGTCAAGCGCGCTCAGCTGCTCCAGCGAAATCGCCGCGGGTCCGACACCGGGCGGTCCCAGCAGCTGCCAGTGCGCCCGCGACTGGCGCTGGCTCATCAACTTTGCCGCCCGACAATAGGTCACGACGCCCTTGTGCTCGAGCAGCGGGGCGGCCATGAGAAAAGTCAAGCCGTCAACGATGGGGGGCAGAACCTGCTGCCCGACACTTTGCAGGTCGACGCCGCTGCCGCCCACCACGTGGACTTCGATGCCGCGCGGCATCGCGCCAAGCTCGACCAAGCGGTGCGGGTCGTCCTCATTCTGAAAGACTGCCGCGTGGCTACGAGATAGCGCCACGCCGTAAAGCCGACGTGTCGTCTCGCGCCGCACCCGCTGACGTAATCCCCGCGCCGAGCGCAATTCGATGGCAATCTCATCGATCACCGACACCACGCGTGCAACGCGTGCCATTCGCCCGGAAAGTGCCGCCAAGACTGCGCCGTTCAGGCCGAGGCCGAGCACCGCATCGACTTTTTCCGACTTGAAGGCCCGCGACAGCGCGGCAAGATTGCGTACTTGCGCGCTCGGATCGAATCCCTCGCGATGGGTTGGAACCGGCCGCCAAACCGCACCAGTCTGGCGCAGCCAATCGATTGATTCATCTTGGCTATCGGGACCGAGACAGAGGACCTGCCAGCCCCGCTCGACGAGCTCCGCCAGGAAGGGACCGGCGAGACTCTGAAACAAAGGAGGATGTGTGGCGACGATGGCGATCGTCTTGTGTAGCGGCTCCATCGCCCTCAATCTCAATGCAGTGTGGTCGAACTCACCGGCCAAGTGCTCTCGGGTAAATCTGCCCCTTCGAGATACTTGGATTCCGGTACATAACCCTCAACCACCCGTCGCAAGACCTCGTGAACGGTCGCCAAGTCCGAACTCTCCATTGCCGAACTGAGCGCCTTGAGCTCGCGATCGAGCTCGAGTTGCGGCAGGCTGGGCTCTTGGTTGCGCATGATACGTGGATGCGCGGTCCCCGTCGTCTGGTCGCCGATCAGCAGTTCCTCATAGAGCTTCTCGCCACGGCGCAGGCCCGTATATTCGATTGCGATGTCGCCGTCGGGATGCTGCTCATCTTGAACTTCCAGCCCCATGAGCCGAACCATCGAGCGGGCAAGATCGTCGATTTTGACCGACTTGCCCATATCCAATACGAAGACATCCCCACCTTCCGCCATGGCTCCGGCTTGGATGACCAACTGCGCGGCTTCCGGTATCGACATGAAATAGCGAATGATCTCGCGGTGCGTGACGGTAACGGGACCGCCGGCCACGATTTGCTTGCGAAATCGGCGGACGACAGAGCCCGATGAATCCAGCACATTCCCAAATCGCACCATGGTGAAAACGGTGCCGCCGTTCGGCTGGTTCGCCAGCGCCTGCAAGATCATCTCCGCGACACGCTTGCTGGCACCCATGACGTTGGTCGGGCGCACGGCCTTGTCGGTCGAGATCAGCACAAAACGTTCAACCCCGACGTCTCGAGCGGCGTAGGCCAATGCGGCCGTTCCAAAGGTATTATTGCGCAGGCCCGTCATGGGATTGAGCTCGACGATCGGAACATGCTTGTAAGCGGCGGCATGATAGATCGTTTGCACACCATACCTGGTCAACGTCTGGCGCATAAGATCGCCGTCCAATACGGATCCGAGCACGGACACGATTTCCGTATCGTCGCTCGCAATGCCTGCCAGTTCGGCTTCGATTTCATAGAGCGCGATTTCCGATAGCTCGAAGAGCACCAATCGCTTCGGGCGGAGCGCACAAATCTGCCGCGACAGCTCCGACCCGATGGATCCCCCGGAACCGGTGACCATGACCGCACGATCCTCGATGTCGCGCGCCAAAAGCCGGACATCAGGCGGCACCGGATCGCGACCCAGCAAATCCTCGACATCGACCGGGCGCAAATCGCTGACCGACACGCGGCCGGTGGCGATATCGGCGATCGCCGGCAGCGTCTTGACTTTGACGGCAAAGCGCTCAAGTCGTCGAATAATCGTGCGTCGCCGCCGTCGCGACGCATCCGGAACGGCCAGCAACACCTCCTTGACACCATCCCGCGCAACCAACTTCGAAACTTTCAGCGGTCGATAGACTTTGAGGCCGGCGACGTTCTGGCCCCATAGCGATTTGTCCTCGTCAACGAACCCGATCAAATTGTAAACCCCACTGGTCCGCAACGCCTGGGCCAACTGCACACCCGCGGCGCCGGCGCCGTAGATCAGCGCGTTCGCACGATCCGGGTCGCAATTCATCGGCAGCGAAGGGATCATGTCGCGCAGGACCCAGCCTGTGACCTGCCGGCTCGCCCAAACGAAACCGAACGAGAACATGCCATAGAGGATGATCGATCCGCGCGGCAGCACGCCGCGGACACCCGATAACAGAACGACGAGTGCCCAAATCATGACCGCGAGCGCAACCGCCAACAGGATGCGCGTGGCGCCACGATGGCCGATAAATCGCGTGACCAGCCGATAGAGGCCCAAGTAATTGAAGGTGGCGACACCAATCACGGGAGCAGCCAAGAGCAGACCAGCAAACTCCCAATCGGACGGCACGTAGAATTCATTTAGTCGTAGCGAAAAACCGGCCCATAGAGCGAACAACAGCAAGGCAAAATCATTTGCCATCAGCAGCGCACGCTTCGGCGCCCGCTGCAAATTGACGAGGCGAGTTCGCCAATCCTCTTTCGCCTGCTGAGGGGCGATCATGCCAATACCTGTGGAATTGAGCCCTGTCCCGATCGCGCCGATGCTAGTCGCCGCGCGCGACAATCACAAGCACGAACCTGTCACACCCACAGCCGAGACGCTACAAGTCGCTGGGTGACCCGATCCGCGTCCCGCCAAGCGAGAGTTTCTCGACTGAAAACAATGGCTTAACCGCCTACCAAAGCTCGACATTCTTGCCCTGGGCGCGCAGCTCGTCAGCCCTTGCTTGCAGAAACCGCTGAAAGTGTTGATTTTCGTAGTGGCCGCCGCGCACATAGACAAACGTTGAAAGGAAATGGAAGGGTTTCCAATAGCCCAGTAGTCGCCATGCCTCCACCTCCCGACCCGACTTGTCGGCCACCTTCGCCGGATCGTTTGGAAAAAACACCAGGGTCGGCGTACCGGTAATGCGCCAGCGCTGGGCAAGCTCACGCTCGCCCATTTCCTTGCCGTCGAAATCTGTCACCCGCCGTGAGCCCCAGAAATCCAACTGTAAGACGCTAAAGTTGGCTGTGATGTAGTCCTTGATCTCAGGCTTGGTGAAATTGACGCGATGCATTTCGCGACAGTATGGACATCCGTTCTGCTCGAACAACACAACGAAATGCTTACCTGCGCTCGCGGCCTCCGCCAGATCGTCCTTGAGATCGAGGAACGAATCAATGAACCACTCCTGCTTGTAGAGCCCATCGTCGCCCCGAACCGGCTCACCTGCCGTCGCCTCGGCGGCGCTGCTCGATTTCGGGTGCATCGCACCGCTCCCCACCACGGCGCCAGCGAGGCTCGTCCCCAAGAACGCGCGGCGTGAAATTGTCATGACAACGCTCCCTTGCTTACATTCAGTTCGTGTTCATCTTACAAATCTTAGTATCGCGCGGTCGGCTGAGTACTGATCAATTTTGTGAGTGCTACTTTGCATGCTAGTCACGGGTTGTGCCGCCCGTGGCTCTCTATCGAGCAAGTATGCCATATTGGCAGCTTGATATCGATGTCGAGGGCACAACTAAGTTTTGGAGGTCGCCCGTGGCGTACCGTAAGCTCATATTGATAACGTTGACGGGCTTTCTTGCCCTGACGGCATTTTCCTTGTCACCATTGCCTTGCGGTAGCGAGGCACTCGCCGCATCAAATTCCTGCCTGGCGAGCTGCAAAGTGGCCTACGGCGATTGCTACAAGAGCACGAACGCCGATCGGCGCAGCTGTAGCAAGCGCTTGCAACGTTGCCTGCAGCGCTGCTCAAAGCGAAACTAGCCGACCAATTCACTCTTCGACGACGATGACGTGAACGCGGCGCGGGCCGTGCGCACCCATGACTATGGTTTGCTCGATATCGCCGGTACGCGACGGCCCGGCAATCATGTTGACCGCCCGCGGCATCGCCCGCTCGCCATAAGTCTCGCGCAGTCTCTCCCAAACATCCTCATAGGGCCCGACGATATCTTCGGCGCGAACCACGACGATGTGCGTTTCGGGCAGGAAATTCAGCGTCGTGGGGTTATCAGCGCCTGAGATTAAAATCAGTGTCCCGGTTTCCGATACGCCAACCAAAGCGTGGCTGAGGCCGACAGGGTCGTGGCCGTCAGAGCGGCCTCGCTCGATCTCGAGCGTTGGTGCGCGATCCCAATCAATCTCGACCAAGAAGCCATCGTCGCCCATGCGCAAGCGTGACGGCAAATTGTTGTCGCGTAGCTCTTTGGCAATCAGTTCCGGAATCTCATCTGCTGTGCCGACTTCACTGACCTTGGCCGATTGGCTCTCCAGCATCTCCTTGAATTGCTTGATCAAGTCGTCAGCACTTCCCTTGGTCCGCGCCGGCACGAGATTACGCACGTGATCGTAAAGCCGCTTCTGGATGGCGACCCGGCGCTCGGCATCTTCGGCTCCAACACCCAGGGCGCGCCGAACGCGACCCAAGATGGCATCTCGGCCATCGCGTGGATGCGGGCTCACGAGCGAGCCCTCCGGCGCTTTTGGTTGCGCCATTGCTGGTGAAAGGTTCTGCCCTGCGGTGCCGGAAAGTCGCGATGGCGCGTCCAGCCATTGCCAAACGGCAACTTGTTGAAAGCGCCCTTTTTACCGGCCATACGGGCCACAACCGGTATCACCAGCCCACTGGCAAACTGGTATAGCCTTGGATGACGAGCGAACCATGCCCAACTTTTGAGCGCAAACCGTTGTGCAAACGGTGGCGGGACTTTCTCGAATTCCAGCTCTCGCCATTTTCGCATCAAGCCAGGCAAGGGGATGCGCATCGGGCAGACCGCTTCGCAGCGACCGCAAAAGGTCGACGCATTGGGCAGCGGCCCGGCTTCCTCGACACCGATTAGCGACGGCGTGAGCACGGAGCCAATCGGGCCGGGATAGACCCAGCCATAGGCGTGCCCGCCGACCGCTTGATAGACCGGGCAATGGTTCATGCACGCGCCGCAGCGAATGCAGCGCAAGACTTCGCGAAAATCCGTGCCCAGCAACTCCGACCGACCGTTGTCGAGCAAGACAACGTGGTAGGCCTCAGGGCCATCCGGGTCTCCGGCTCGCCGCGGCCCGGTCGAGAAGGTTGTGTAGGTCGAACATTCCTGACCGGTCGCCGAGCGCGCAAGAATGCGCAAGATCGTGCAGGCGTCCTCGAGGGTAGGTACAACCTTTTCCAGAGAGGCGACGACAATATGAACCTTGGCCAGGGTCTGGCTCAGGTCGCCATTGCCCTCGTTGGTCACGATTACCGAACTTCCGGTTTCGGCAATCAGCATATTGGCTCCGGTGATGCCGACATCGGCAGCAAGGAACTTGTCGCGAAGCACTGATCGCGCCTCGGCGACCAATTCGTCGACTTCCTCGAGCCGGCGATCCTCAGGCAAGTCACGATGCAGGCGACGAAAATCTGCCTCCACCTGCTCTTTCGTCAGGTGCACGGCCGGCGCGATGATATGACTTGGCGCCTCACCGCGTATCTGGATCAGGTATTCACCGAGATCCGTCTCGATGGGTTCGATCCCGGCCCCCTCGAGATGGTCATTGAGGCCGATCTCCTCGGTGATCATCGATTTACCCTTGACCACCGTCTTGGCCCCTGCCTCGCGGCAAATGCTGAGCACGATTTCCCGGGCATCGCCAGCCGAGGCCGCCCAATGCACTTTGCCACCGACTTCAAAGACTTTACGCTCGTATTCCTCGAGGTAGAGATCGAGATTGGCCAGCACGTGGTTTTTGAGGTCGCGAGCCTGATCGCGCAGCGCGTCGAATTCAGGTAGCCTTGCGCGTGCCTCTGCGCGCTTACCGACGAAACCCTTAGGCACATTGGCGAGCGCTTCTTGCAGTTGGCGATCCTCAAGCGCCCTCGCCGCGTTGCCTTTGAAGGCGTGTGCAGTGGACTGCATCGCTCGCTCCGTTACTGGCGCGACAGTATTCGTCGATCACTAAGCGGAATTTGGCAAATCAAACGCTCGAGAACGTAAATCGAACCAAGTTGTCGCCAACAGTACCGACACGCGTAGAGCACAACGATATGGCAGTTCATCGCTTCGCACCAGGATTTGTCACCGGCTCACCTTGAGCAATTGGCGCCGTGTCGGTCATGCCAGCGAGCACTTCAGCCACATGTCGCGCGCTCACGTGACGTCCCTCGCGGCGCAGTTTGCCGGCCATGTTCATCAGGCATCCGAGATCACCTGCCAGCAGCAGCGGCGCACGGGCACTTGCGATATCAGCGACTTTTTTCTCCACAATGGCGTTGGAGACATCGGGATACTTGACGGAGAATGTTCCGCCAAACCCACAGCAAACCTCGGGCTCCGACATTTCCTGCACCGTGAGGCCTGTGACTGTCGCGAGCAGTCGCCGCGGTTGCTGCTTGACGCCGAGTTCACGCAGTCCGGCACAGGAATCGTGGTACGTCACAGCGCCATAGAAACGCGCCGACACGCGCTCCACGCCCATGACGTCGGTCAAGAACGAGACCAACTCATAAGTCTTGGCCGCGACCGATTTAGCCTTCGCGCCATACTCCGGATCGTCGCCAAGAAGCGAGGGATAATGCGTCCTGATCATGCCCGCACACGAGCCCGATGGCGCCACCACGTGGTCGAATTCGGAAAAAGCATCGACGACCTGGCGCGCAATAGCGACGGCGTTGCTGCGATCGCCAGAGTTGTAGGCGGGCTGGCCGCAACAGGTTTGTGCCGCTGGAACCTCTACGACGCAGCCAGCGTCCTCAAGCAACTTGACGGCTGCAAACCCGACGCTTGGACGGATCAAATCCACCAGGCAGGTTACGAATAGCCCAACCCGAGGGCCGGCTGGTTCACTCGCTGGATCACTCATGGGCTCCTGCCGGTCCTCACTTCCTTGCGCTTTTGCAAGCGACGCTCTGCGTCGGATACTCGGTTGTCGTGTAATTCAAGATTGCGCATGGTCTCCTGGACGAAATCGATATGCGCTATTGCCACTCGCTCGGCTCGTTCAGGGTCGCCATCCATCACCGCTTCGTAAATTGCGCGATGCTGGCTCAACAATTCGTCGCGCGCACCGGAATCGTAAATCAAACTGCGCGTGTAGAAAATACCGCGAGCGAGCAGCTGGTAACATGATCTGAGCGTATGTAGGAACAAGACATTGTGCGCGGCTTCGCAAACGGCGGTGTGAAATTCGATGTCGATGGTGGCCTCGTTCTGGCAGTCCTCTTCGTTGTGGGCGGCCTCCATGCGCTCGAAAACAAGCGTCAAGATTTCCCG
>JAUVMS010000042.1 GCA_030600135.1 Hyphomicrobiales bacterium
ATGCCTCCCAATCCGCCGTATGGCCCGATCGCGCACCGAATTCGCTCAGCTCACGCGATACACTCGTGCGCCAGTCGACCACGGTGCCGAAGACATCAAAGAGCAGGGCCTCAACTGGGGGCGCACTGGCCATGAATATTTTCCTCCGTGTGTTGTTCTGCTCCCGTCGGCGCATCGGCAGTGGCGAGCCAGCCATCGTAGCGCACCAACGGCTGGTTCCAGGGAAGATGGATAGCCATGGAGAACGTATAGCGATCGCCAGCCGCACCTTCTCGAACCGCCACTTTTGGCCACAACGGCCGCGGGACGGGCAGGCCGAATGCCCGCAGCCCGACGAGGACCTGGGTGACACCCCCGGCGTCGCAGTCTATGCGTGAGATGGACGCCATCGGCGGCAATCGCTCGACGATCGTGCCGCCTTCCCCCATTCGTAGAGTGCTTGTCATCATGTGGCCGGCAAATGAACGGCGCCAAACCTCGCCGCCGTTTTGCGGGATCATCTCGACACATAGCGCGACATCGTCTCCATCGGGCGGAAAACCCATCAATTTGCAAACGAGGCGAGCTGTGGCAGACCCACCCCGCTGAACTGTTGCGCGCCCGTGCCAGGTCGTGGATCTTGAGACATCGTGGAGGCGGACGATTGGTGGAGGAAGTTTGGCGATCGCGTCACCGTAAGCTCGATGAAAAAGCGGGATGAAATTGGGGGACCGTTCATCGCCGGCCATCACAAGACCCTCTCTGCCCAGTCCGATGGCGGGACCATACAGGTCTCGGTTCGACCAAAGAGCTGGTAGCGATTTCGCGCAATGCGATCATAGAGCCAATTCCCGATGGGGCGTGGCGTGATGCGGGCGAGCTTTGCCAATCGCCAGCGGCCGCCGAGGCGGTCCATGATGCCGGCGAAGGCGTCCAATTTGGTGGACGCCCGGCCGTCCGCGATGAGCAGATTGGTCTCGAAGTCGAGCGGATCGAGATCGAAGTGGCGATAAAGCGCCTGGCCGAGCGGCGATTGTGCCGTCGTAAGTCGAAAGCGACCACCAGGATCGTGGTTGACGACGAACCGGGCAAAACCCGAGCACAGCACGCATACGCCATCAAACACAATAAGCGGTTTGTTGTCGGCAAATACGGGCACCTGCGGATCGTCGCGGTAGCTGTACTGAAGCCTTTTCGGTCCCATGATCTGATGCCCCGATAGTGTTGCGGCGACTACGTGAAGAACCGCCGCATGCGAGTCAATTGATTGAGTACCTCCTCCGGCGAAGTCTCGAACGGTTCCATTTTGATCCGCACAACGTTCTCGTGGCTCATCTTCCATGGCAACTTCATGAGAAGACGATAAAGGGGGAGCTGCCGCCAATCCGTTACCAGGGCGCTTGCCACGGGTTGGGACAATTTGATCTGCAACTCGACAACCTCAATGGAGCGGATGGCCTGGGTCTGCAATCGGATATCTTCGATGGCGCGCCAGGCGATGATGCCGAAACCGTCGACGAAAATCCCATATTGGTTGGCGCCGAGACGTGGTCGGTTCTCAAGCAGCGGAAAAAAATAGTAGGCAGTCGCGCCGGCGGCGATGGCCAGTGCAAGTAGAACGGGGTTCAGGGAAGCAAAAAACGCGATAAACAGTACGGCGGCGAGGAAGGCCATCAGATAGACGCGAAAATTGCCCTTCTCACGCCCATATGGGATGCCGAAGCCCTCAGGATAGGGATTGGCTGAGACCGGGCCCGCCATATCCGGCTAGGCTCCTCGACCGGTCTGTCCCCGGTGACGCAGGAAATGATCGGCAAGGACGATGGCCATCATCGCCTCACCAACCGGGACGGCACGAATGCCGACGCACGGGTCGTGACGGCCCTTGGTGCTGATCTCCGTTTCGTTGCCGTCCTTGTCGATGGTTCGCCGCGGTGTCAAGATCGACGACGTGGGCTTGACCGCAAAGCGCGCGACAATGGGCTGACCGGACGAGATGCCGCCCAATATTCCTCCGGCGTTGTTCGACTGAAACTCGGGCTTGCCGCCGGAGCCTTTGCGAATCTCGTCGGCGTTCTCCTCGCCGGAGAGCGCGGCAGACGCAAACCCGGCACCGATCTCGACCCCCTTGACGGCATTGATGCTCATCATGGCCGAGGCAATGTCCTGGTCGAGCTTGGCGTAGATCGGAGCGCCGAGCCCGGCGGGGACGCCGTCTGCCACAATCTCGACCACGGCACCCGTCGATGAGCCCTGCTTGCGGACCTCGTCGAGAAAACCGGCCCATTTCTGTACGGCGGCGTGGTCGGGTGAAAAGAACGGGTTGTTGTCGACCTCGTCCCAGTTCCAATTACCGCGAGCGACCGTGTGCGGACCAATTTGCACGAGCGCGCCGCTAACACTCATACCCGGCACGACTTTGCGTGCAATGGCGCCAGCCGCCACGCGTGCCGCCGTCTCACGCGCCGAGGAACGGCCACCACCGCGATAGTCCCTCAGGCCATATTTTTCGAGATAGGTATAGTCGGCGTGGCCGGGACGAAACTTGTCCCTAATCTCGGAATAGTCCTTGGAGCGTTGATCGACATTCTCGATCGCCAGCATGATCGGTGCGCCCGTGGTGAGCTGGCCGCCCGTTCGGTCATCGGAAAACACGCCTGAGAGAATGCGGACCTTGTCGGGTTCCTTGCGCTGCGTGGTGTAGCGCGATTGGCCTGGGCGGCGTTTGTCCAGGTAGGCCTGGATCTCTTCTTCGGTGATTGGAATGCCGGGTGGACAGCCGTCGACCACACAGCCGAGCGCCGGCCCATGGCTTTCACCCCATGTGGTGATGCGAAACAGGTGACCGAACGTGTTGTGTGACATCTGGTGGCTGAGCCTTTTATGGTCGTTGCGGGGCCGAGCGCCGGCAATTGCCGCGCGATTCTGACATGTTGCGGGCGAGCTGTCAGCCCCGGCGCGATCGCGCGTCCACGGACCCACGGACCTATGGCGCTAGGATGAAGTGCTGCCGAACGCCATAACGCCTAGTGCCAGTCGACTTCCGGGCCCCTGATCCGCATGATCTTGTCCTGTGGCACCTTCAGCTCGGTGATGTCAGCGTCGGCCAAGCGCAACAGATGGCCGCGCAGCACGCGCGAGACACCGCCGTGCGAAACAACGACGGTATCGCGTTCGATGGTGTCGAACCACTTGGCCACGCGCTTCGACAGCTGTCGGTAGCTCTCGCCTTCAGGGGGTGCAAAGTCGAAGGTATTGGCGGCGCGCTCTTCGATCGCATGAGGCACATCACGGATGAGTTCCGGCCAGCTTTGCCCCTCCCAGGCGCCGAAGCTCAGCTCCTTCAGGCAATCCTCGGTTGCGTAGTCAGCGGCGGCCAGGCTCAATTCGGCTCGCACGATTTCCATGGTCTCACGCGCACGTGCTAGCGGGCTTGCGGTGAAGCGGAACCGTGTCGGGTCTTCCAGCAGGGAGGCGAGCATGCGCCCGTTGCGTGCCGCCTGGGCACGTCCCTTGGCGTTGAGCGGAATGTCATGCTGGCCCTGCAGGCGTAGCTCGGCGTTCCAATCCGTTTGGCCGTGGCGGATGAAGTAGATCGTTGGATGCGACACGTGCTTGGCGAACCACTTAAACCTTGAGCACGAGCTTGCCGAAATTGCGCCCAGTGTAGAGATCGTTCAGCACGTCCGGATAGGCATCGACACCACCTTCGCGCACGTCCTCGCGCATTTTGAGCTTGCCTTCGCCATGCCATGTGCCGAGCGCGTCAACCGCCTCGCCATAGCGCTTGATGAAGTCGAAGACGATGAAACCCTGCATGCGCAGACGATTGACCAGGATCGAGCGTAGGTTCTTCGGTCCGGGCGGCAGCTCGGTGGCGTTGTAAATGGAGATGAGGCCGCAGACAGGTATGCGACCGAACGGGTTCATTTGTGCGAGGACAGCGTCCGTGATCTCGCCGCCAACGTTCTCGAAATAGATGTCGACGCCGTCGGGGCAGGCGGACTTCAGGTCGGCTGACAGGTTGCCGGCCTTATAGTCGACCGCGGCATCAAAACCGAGTTCGTCGACGATATAGCGGCACTTCTCCGCCCCGCCCGCGATGCCGACGGCCCGGCATCCCTTGATCTTTGCGATCTGCCCGACGATTGAGCCGACGGCGCCCGAGGCAGCGGACACCAAAACCGTCTCCCCCGCCTTAGGCTGGCCAACGTCGAGCAAGCCGAAATAGGCCGTCGTTCCCGGCATTCCGAGGCCACCGACCCAGCGCTCCAGCGGGGCTTGCTCGGGATTGACTTTGGCGACACCCGCTCCATCCGAGATGGCGTACTGCTGGACACCGAAAAGGCCCGTCACCGCATCGCCGACGGCGAAGCCCGGATGATTGGATTGTTCGACGTGGCCGACGGCGATGGCGCGCATGACCGCGCCCAGTTCGACCGGTGGCACATAGGATCGCCCGTCGCTCATCCAGCCGCGCATGGCCGGGTCGAGCGAGATGTACGCGAGCTTGACGCGAAACTCTCCAGGGCCCGGATCTTGGATTGGCTCATCCTCAATCAGAAAATCGTCACGCTTGACCGCACCGACCGGGCGTTGCGCCAGCTTCGCTACTCGATTGTTTTCACTCATGGGATTTATCGATCAGTCCCTGTCTACTGAAATGTCGGGGGCATCTTCGTTCTTCATGCCGACAATATGATAACCGGAGTCAACGTGATGGATTTCGCCTGTAACCCCCCGTCCGAGATCGGAAAGCAGGTAGAGCCCGGCCGAGCCGACCTCGTCAATGGTAACGGTTCGGCGAAGGGGTGAGTTGTACTCATTCCATTTCAAGATGTAGCGAAAATCGCTGATGCCGGAGGCGGCCAAGGTTTTGATTGGACCGGCGGAAACGGCGTTGACGCGGATCCCCTGTTTGCCGAGATCGGCCGCGAGGTAGCGCACCGACGCCTCGAGTGCGGCCTTCGCCACGCCCATGACGTTATAGTGCGGCATAACCTTTTCGGCGCCGTAGTAGGTTAGCGTCAGGAGCGAGCCGCCCTCGCGCATCAACTTTTCGGCGCGACGGGCAAGCGCGGTGAACGAATAACAGGAGATCAACAGCGTCTGCTTGAAATTCTCCTCCGTCGTTTCGACGTAGCGCCCGCCCAGTTGATCCTTATCGGAAAACGCAATGGCATGGACCAAAAAGTCCAGTCCGCCCCAGGCCGCTTGAAGCTCCGCGAACACAGCGTCGATGCTTTCCGCATCCGTCACATCGCATGGCAACACGTGGCGGCAACCAATTTCCTCGGCGAGCGGGCCGACACGCTTTTTCAGCGCCTCGCCCTGATAAGTCAGTGCAATCTCAGCGCCTGCGCCGTGACAGGCCTTGGCGATGCCCCACGCGATGGAGCGATTGTTGGCAACCCCCATGACGAGGCCGCGCTTGCCTTGCATCAAGCCGCCAGCGGACATGCCCATGTTCCCTAAAGGTGTCGATCCTGGCGGCATCCTACACGATTGGCAATGCCGGTCCAGCCGGTTCATGTAACTGGCAATACCGTATCGCCAGGCACGAAGATGACTGGTTTGTACGCTTTGCGATTGCGGATGATGGGGATGCCATTGGCCAGCAAATGTGCGGGGCGGGGGCCGCTGTTCGATTCATAGGGTCCCAGCTTCAAGCTGCGACCAAAGCGATCGTCCAAGCGGTTCGGTCCCGCCCCGCACATGCCACGCTGCGCGGTGGTCTCGGATGCGCTCAGGAGCGCTTGTTCTGGAAACGATGTTGGCGAATGTGTTGGGACTTCGCTCAGCCATCGAAATCTTGCGGGTGGCGTAGGTTAGCCAGACAGCGACCAAACGCCGGTTTCTGTGCGACAGGCGATGCCCTCGACCTTCTTGCGAAATTCGCCAAGTGACAAAGCGAGCACAATGTGGCGGCAGACACGGCCTTCGTCATCGCGAAACGACGAGGTCGGACGTACAACACCTCTCAGAATGCCGGTGTGGCGGCGCCAGACGAAGGTGGAGCCATCCGCCACTTCCATCAGCGCATAGTTGATGGCCTCGAGCGCTGCGCGCTGATCTGCAGTGCCAAGGGGATGTGCAGATGGTCTTTGAATGGCATCTTGGGTTCGGGACATGGTGGTCCCGTTTAGCCAACTTTGCACTTCGGTGCTGGCCGCCAAGCGGGTGTTTTGCTCGGCAAGGGCCGGGCCGGCGACAAGCGCCCCCATGAACCCAATCATCATCGCATGCTTGCGAACGCGACATTTCACGTCGATATACTTACGCATCACCTAAACCGTACTAATCCTACGCAACTGATACGCGGCGAAACACGCCGTACTAGATTTTGATGCTGCTCTAACTTGGTTAACAGGCCGTGAAGCAATGTTCAAAACATTCGAACGAATGATCCACACCATATTCAGTGTCGGGAGGATCGATTGAGATGGCAGGTGAGATGAATTCCGACTATGACGCAACACAGCAGACCGCCGATTTTGCTGAAGAAACCGAGCCGTTTGGTCTCTTTCAAGCATGGCTTGGTGAGGCCTATGCCAAGGAAATCAACGATGCGAACGCAATGGCACTTGCAACCGTCGATAGCGATGGTTTGCCGAACCTGAGGATGGTGCTGCTGAAGGACGCCGACGCGCACGGATTTGTCTTCTACACCAATTACGAGAGCGCCAAGGGCCAGGAGCTGCTGGCAAATCCCAAGGCTGCCCTTTGCTTCCACTGGAAGAGCTTGCGACGCCAATTTCGGGCACGAGGGATTATCGAGCAGGTGGGTGACGAGGAAGCGGACGACTACTTTGCCAGCCGGCCGAGGGGTAGCCGAATTGGAGCCTGGGCCTCAAAGCAATCGCGAGCGCTGGAGAGCCGGTTTGCATTGGAAAAGGCCGTTGCCGGTTACACCGCTAAATTCCATGTCGGCGAGGTGCCACGGCCTGAATATTGGTCGGGCTTTCGATTGACACCGCTGGAGATTGAATTTTGGCACGACCGTCCATACCGTCTGCACGATCGGATCGTGTTTCGCCGCAGTGGCCCGGGTGAGCCATGGTCCAAGACGCGGCTCTACCCATAGGCTAGGATATCCGTGCTGGGCCGTGGGCCGTGGCGAAGGGGCTTGTTGTCGGAGGCACGCCATATGGCGACTATTCCAAACGAAGAGCGCAAGACACTGATCCTCACCGGGGCCAGCCGAGGCATTGGGCATGCCACCGTCAAGCGCTTTTCGAGCGCGGGTTGGCGGGTGATCACCTGTTCGCGCCAGCCGTTTCCAGAGGACTGTCCCTGGGAGGCCGGGCCGGAGGATCACATCCAGGTTGATCTGGCGAACCCCGCAAATGTGGCCGAGGCGATCACGGAGATGAAGCAACGGCTCAAAGATCAGGATTCTCGTCTGAGCGCCCTGGTCAATAACGCGGCGATTTCGCCAAAGGGCACGTCCGGTAAGCGTCTCGGAACGATTGACACGTCGATTGAGGATTGGAGCGTGGTCTTTCAGGTCAACTTCTTTGCACCGATCATGTTGGCACGCGGCTTGGTCGGTGAACTGAAAAAGGCGCAAGGGGCCGTGGTCAACGTGTCGTCGATCGCGGGCAGTCGGGTGCACCCCTTCGCTGGCGCTGCGTACGCGACATCGAAGGCCGCGCTCGCCGCCCTGACGCGGGAAATGGCTTATGATTTCGGCCGCGAAGGGGTTCGCGTGAACGCCATTTCACCAGGTGAGATACACACTTCGATCCTGTCTCCGGGGACAGACAAGATCGTCGAGCAACAGATTCCGTTGCGCCGACTGGGCGAGCCGGAAGAAGTGGCCAAGGCAATCTACTTCCTGTGTACCGACCAATCGAGCTATGTGAACGGCGCCGAACTTCACATCAACGGCGGTCAGCACGTCTAATGCAAAAGCCGACGGCGAAGACCGGTTGGGCGAGTGTTGTGATCATGCTGTCGTTTGCGTTGGCTGGAGCCGTACCGGCTTCGGCGGCGCAGAGTGCGTGGGAGCTGCAACTCATTGCGCTCGACGGCAGGCCCGTTGCACTGGAGCTTGCTCGGGGCAAGAAGCGGTTGTCGCGGGTACGGATCCTATTGGCTGATGGGACATGGCGTAAGCTTTCCGATTGCGCCAGCGGCATTTGCGCCAAACCTCTTTCAAGCAGCCGTGCCGCGGCGCACGTGCCGAAGGGGGCGTTGCCGGATGCGGTCGTATCGACAGGTCGGCGAAACATCCATCGCGCCTGGTTGGCCGGACCGACCAAGCGCTATGGCCATGGCGTGCTTGGTGACGCGATCGAGGCGGAAAGCCTCGTGGCGGTGGATAGGTTGCGCCGCACCCATCATTTTCGGCTCGACCTCCAGTCGGTCTTCGAAGATCGGCATGCGCGGATCGCGGACGTCGATGATGATGGCGAGGATGAAATTGTCGTTGTTCGCAGTTATCTGGATCGCGGCGCAGCGCTTGCCGTCGTTGAACTCGGTACGGAGGGGCTCAAGCTTGCCGCCGAGACGCGGCCCATCGGGCTGCCGCACCGCTGGCTCAACCCGGCCGGCATCGCGGACTTCGACGGCGATGGCAAAACCGAGATTGCCATCGTTGTTACGCCACACATCGGTGGGCGGTTAGAGTTTTGGCGCTACGACGGTCGCACACTCCGGCGCAAGATGTCGCTCCGCGGATTTTCTAATCATTTCATCGGCTCGCGCGTTCAAAACATGAGCGCGGCAGCGGATCTCAATGGCGACAAGGCGATGGAGTTGGCGCTCCCTTCGGCTGATCGGCGCACGCTGCGGATCGTGTCCTTTACGGGTGGCAAGGTGGCGGAGCCTGGTAGAATTGGACTACCAGGCGAAGTCGTCACTCAGATTGTCGCGGTACGCGTGAGCCGAAAGGGCGGCGTCGTGCTTGTCTTCGGTCTCTCAACCGGTGCGTTGGCGATCGTGCGCTACAAGTCGAATTGAAACTTGGCGAGAGCTTTGAAGCTGGCGTGCGCAAATGTGCACCTGGCTCAACCATTCTCCTCGTCGACCCACACCGCAGTCCGATCGAGGCCACGTTCGAAGGCGTCGAATAATTCGTTCACCTCGGCTCCGGTGACGATCAATGGCGGGCAAACAGCCACCGCGTCGCCCATCAGGTTGCGCAGCAGCACACCTTCTTCCTGACAGAACTGAACCGCCTTTGCAGCAACACCTCGTTTGGGATCAAAGGCGAACTTGTCGTCTTTGTCCTCGACCAGTTCGACTGCACCAATAAGGCCAACGCTTCGCGCATCGCCTACGAGGGGATGATCGCGCAGCGCTTTGAGACGGAGCTCAAACACCGGTGCAACGGACTGGACGTGTCCGACGATGTTGTCGCGTTCATAGATCTCGAGCGCCTTGAGCGCGACGGCACAGCTCACGGGGTGGCCGGAATATGTGTAACCGTGTCCGAACACGCCGAGCTTGCGGCTCTCGTCGAGCATGGCTTGATAGACGTCTTCATTGACAGTCAATGCACCGAGGGGCGCATAGGCCGACGTGATCGCCTTGGCGAGGGTGATCGAGTCGGGGCGAATGCCGAAGGTTTGAGACCCGAACATATTACCGGTCCGACCAAAGCCGCAAACAACTTCGTCGGCAATGAAGCTGATATCGTAGCGCTCGAGTACCGCCTGGATCTTCTCGAAATAGGTGGCCGGCGGAATGATGACACCGCCCGCACCCATCACTGGTTCGGCGATGAAGGCGGCGATGGTATCGGGATTTTCCTTCTGGATCAGCGAATCTAGATTGTCCGCCAATCGTGATGCAAACTCCTCCTCGGTTTCGCCGCGGTCGGCGCCGCGGTAGTAATGCGGACAGTCTGTGTGCAGGACTCGAGCCATTGGCAGGTCGAAATCCTGGTGCACCATGTCGAGGCCCGTCAGACTGGCGGATGCGATGGTTACGCCATGATAAGCGCGCTGGCGGGAAATGATCTTCTTTTTGTGCGTCTTGCCGCGGGCATTATTGTAGTACCAGGCGAGCTTGATCTGGGTATCGTTGGCCTCGGAACCGGAACATGTGAAAAACACTTTCGAGGCAGGCGCCGGCGAGATCTCCTTGATCTTTTCAGCGAGCGCAATGGCGGTCTCGTGGCTCTTGCCACCAAATATGTGGGTGTAGGCGAGTTTACCCATTTGCTCGGTTGCAGCCGCGATCAGCTCCTGGTTGTTGTAACCCAGGGAGGTGCACCAGAGCCCTGCAAGCCCCTCGATGTAGCGTTTGTCTTTGTTGTCCCAAACATAGACGCCCTCGCCACGTTCTAGGACGGTTGGGCCGGCCTCACGATGCCGCGCCAGATTCGTGTAGGGATGAATGAGCGTTTCAATATCGCGAACGTCGGTGTTTGAAAGGGTATGCATGATACTGCGTCTCCACCCTGGTTTTGGCACGATTCCCGAGTATGCTTAGCTATGAGCGCGTGCATTGGCAAAGAGATTCGAGGTGCGAAGAACGCGCTGTTTCGACTATGCCAAGTGTACATCGTTCACGACATCACCGATGATCGCTGCGCAGGCTCTGTGTTGACGAACCATTTGGAATTGCACTGACGATGCTACCGACGCGAATGAAACGAACCGCGTTTGCCAAGTGGGCGATGCGCATTGCGCTGTTTTCTGCGCAACTCATCGTGCTGGCTTTGCTGTTGCACCGCTTCACGCCGTTCCCAACCCCAGTAGCACTCAATCTCGTGTTGGTCGGATTTGCGGGCGCGGTTCTGGCGCTGACTCTGGCCATCGTCGCGGTTGTCCGTATTTGGCAATTTGGCATGCCGGGATTTGGTCATGCTTGCGCGGGCGCTTTTGTGGCGATCGCGATCCTTATGTGGCCGGCAGTTCTCGTGCCACGAGCTATGCGGTTGCCGGCAATCAACGATGTGACAACCGATGCAGCGCGCCCGCCGATGTTCGTGGCGCTGGCGCGTGCTCGCCCGACGGACGCCAACCCAGCGAGTTATCCAGGCACGTCGTTTGCGCTCAAGCAGGCCGCGGCCTATCCCGATATCAAACCACTTGAGGTGGCACGCCCCAGTGGCGAATCGTTCGATATCACGCGCAGTGTTGTGGCGCGGCTCGGTTGGCGGATCGTTTCAGAGAGCCCACCGTCGAAAAGTGCACAGACGGGACTAATCGAAGCTGTCGATGAGACGCTCATCCTGGGCTTTGACGATGACGTTGTAATTCGCGTTGTCGGTGATCAAAAGGTGTCGCGAATCGATGTGCGCTCAGCGTCGCGTTACGGTCGCCACGACCTAGGGCGCAATGCCGAGCGGGTGCGTGGCTTGCTGAAGCAACTGCATGCCCGATTGTCACTCGCGGCACCGGCCGAGGAGGTCGACGAAACGTCAAAATCGGCGAGGCCGCAAAAGGTCAAGCGGACCAAAAAGAAGAGGTCAAAGAAGGCGTCCCGTTCGCGCGCACAAGCCCGCGCTCGATCAAAAGCTCAAGGTGCGCGAAGACGGAAAGTCCTGCGGCGCGCAAAACGGCGTCGTCGACGTCGCGATATACGATCTCAAGTATTTCAGCGACGGTAGACTTGCCGGATTTGACGCAGTCGAGGATCGTCGCCTCGCGCATTTTACGGTGAACGAGAAACGCCTTGGCGACTCGTTGTGGGCGGTGAACTGCGCCACCGTGACCAGGCAAATATTGTTCGGCGTCAAGCTTGAGTAGTTTTTCCAGACTGCGCAGATAATCTCCCATGTTGCCCTCGGGCGGGGCAATGACGCTGGTGTTCCACCCCATGACGTGATCGCCAGAGAACAGTATACCGGTGCCTTCGAGCGTGAAGCACAGATGGTCCGGTGCGTGACCTGGTGTGTGGTGAGCGGTGAGCTGCCACGCGTTGGATACAACCTTCATGCCGTCTCGCAACGCCAGGTCGGGCGTGAATTCATGATCGACGAACTCGCCATTGGTCGGGCTGCTCGACGTTGTTCCGCGCGGCGTCGGCGCGGTACCGAAGCCAAGTGTCTTGGCGGCGGTCGCGGCCTTGAGCTTGGCCAGACCATCACAGTGGTCTCGGTGCGTATGGGTGAGCAGGATCTTCGTGATTGATCCGGCGCCCGCCTCGACGATGGCTTGAATATGCGCCTCATCGTCCGGGCCCGGATCGATCACCGCGACGTCCTCACTGCCAACGAGATAGGTGTTGGTGCCATGAAACGTAAAGGCGCTTGGGTTTTCGGCGACGATCCGGCGGACACCCGGTGCCACTTCACGCGGAACGCCGTACTCGAACGTCATTTCTTTTCGCAGTGGCAGCGCGTCAGCCATTGTCCATGCTCTCCTTGCCGGCGTGAGCCGAATTCGCCCGATCAATGGGCCAATTGAGTTCGATTGGTCAACTCGTTCTGTCGGAGTAGAGCGGTGTAACTGCCATGGCATGGCGTCATTGAGCTATGTGGCGGTGGCCATGTTCCGTGGATCGTAACAGACGGCTGATCAACTGGATTTCACGATAAATTTGAAAGGGTTCTATTGCATGCATGAACAACTAGTGAGATGTGGTGAGCAGCCAATATTGCAACTCTGCCGAAAGTGGCCCG
>JAUVMS010000280.1 GCA_030600135.1 Hyphomicrobiales bacterium
GCTGCCCTTGACAAGTCTCACCGCCCTTACCGCATCGCCTACTCCAGTGAGAGTTGGGCTGGGCAACAGGCCGCACTTGTTGCCGATCTTGCCGTTGCCCCAATCCCATGCAGTCTGATTACACCGCCGTTGCGGATGCTCGGGCGAGTTGAAGGGTTGCCGGAACTCGGCAACTATCAGATTGTTATGCTCCGTGGCATGCGCAACTCGCCGGCACTGGAGGCCCTCGCCCAGCATGTCGTGCAAAGTTTTGCCGACATGCAAGCGGCAAGCCCCAAGCTCGTTCACCCCACTTAGGTCCAACGCACTCAGGCGCCCGGCTTCAATGTCACACACCAATGCCGTACCGAGCCCCGTTGCCGGGCCGTCGGAGGCGAGAGGGCTCGTTCTCGGCCTCATCGGCGTCGTGATCTTCGGCCTCACGCTGCCGGCGACCCGCATTGCCGTGGCCGAGCTGGATCCTGTCTTCGTCGGTTTGGGGCGCGCCATTGTTGCTGCTGGCCTCGCCATAGTGACGCTGGCGATTATGCGTCCACCTTTGCCGCGGGGAAAAGAATGGTGGCGACTGGCGGTGACTTCAGCGGGTGTCGTCATCGGTTTTCCGCTCTTTGCCTCGCTGGCCATGCTCTATGCCCCGGCCAGCCATGGCGGCGTCATCCTGGCCATATTGCCGCTCGCCACCGCCGTTGCCAGCGTCATCATCGCCGGCGAACGGCCGTCTATGGGGTTTTGGCTCTGCAGCATTGCCGGCAGTGCCACGGTGTTGGTGTTCGCATGGGCCGATGGCGTGGGCCAAAGCGAAGTGCATTGGGCGGACTTGCTGCTGGTCGCGGCGATCATCTGCGCGGCAATCGGATACGCGCAAGGCGGCGTGCTCTCGCGCACGCTCGGCGGCTGGCAGGTGATTTGCTGGTGTCTCGTTGTTGCCCTGCCCGTGCTGGTGCCGGTGGTCGCGCTATGGGCTGGCCCCATCAATTGGGACGCTTCGCGCGACGCCTGGCTGGGATTTCTCTACGTTGCCATTTGCAGTCAGTTCCTCGGTTTTTTCGCCTGGAACAGCGGGCTCGCCATCGGCGGCGTCGCCAAGATCGGCCAGCTCCAACTCCTGCAACCATTCATCACGTTGCTGGGTGCCGCGGTACTCATCGGCGAGACAATAACCATGCTGCAGATCGCATTCGCCCTCGCCGTGGTGGCGCTGGTGGCTCTCGGGCGACGCATGCGCGTGTCGCAATCCTAGCTGACTGCCACACCAACGGTCAGCTCTACCGGGCCCGCAACATTGCGAACCAAATCGCCAAAAAAGTGGTTGGGAAAATTATTCACTCGCCAACTTCCCACGGCTCGATGTGCAGGCGATTGCCGCCAAGCATCTCGAACGTGCGTTCGCGACACGTCAGCACGATAACCTGATGGCTCTGCGCTGCCAGCTGCAGCGCATCGAACAGGCGCTCAATGCGGCTGTCATCGGAAAAAACCAGCGCATCGTCGAGGATCACTGGCGCCGGCTGACCACGCTCCGCCAATAGGCGGGCAAATCCGAGGCGCACCAAGACCGCGATTTGCTCCCTCGTACCGTCGCTCAAGTGGCCGAGCATTTCCGTGCGCGCACCGCGGGTCAGCCCGGTCACATCAAAGCCGTCGCCAAAGTCAACGTTCGCCTCGTCGAAGACCATCTCGAGATAGGGCCGAATGCGCTTACCAACCGGTTCCAGATAGGTTTCGCGGGCCTCGCCCTGCACATCGCCAAGCGTTTCGCCGAGCATGCGAAGCGCTTCGATTTCCGACTGGTAGCGACAAACCTGCTCATCGGCCTGCGTCACTTGACCTTCAAGCTCGCCAACGCGCTCGCCAACCCCGTCGTCCCCATCGCGCTCAAGCTGCGCCTCGATGGCACGCATCTCGGCCTCCAATTCCTGAAGCTCCCGCTGACCGTTTTCCTCCTGCTGGCGCAATCGTTTTTCGCGCAAAACCAAAGTCTCGAGCGCACTATCGTCAGGCGTTCTCGCTCGCCACATCTCGGCACTCGCCATTGCCTCCTCATGGGTCCCGACGGAGCGCCCCACATCAGCCTCAAGAACGCGACGTTTTTCTTCCACTGCCGCATCATTCGGTAACAATGAGCGTCGCGCCGCTAGGTCGGCCTTCAGACCATCCAACTGTCCGACCAGCGCCGCTGCATGGGCCTTTGCCGTTGCAAGATCCTGACCCTGTTGCTCAATCGCATTCGTCGCCAACGCGCGAGCATTTTGCGCATCGGCCGCAGCTTGCTCGGCAGATCCGCGTTCCGGCAAATCGTCCCGAACAGCCGCCGAGCCATGCAATCGCTCGAGGTCCGAGATCTCCTGTGCCAACGCCGCCAAGCCGTTTGGTGCGAAAAGCGCCAGACGCGCCGTTGCCTGCGCCAGACCGTTCTCAGTCTCGCTGCGCTCTTCACCCAAGATTTCGGCATGCGCCGGATCGGTGGCACCGATCTCGCGCAAAAAGTCTTCAAGCTGGTGTTGCCGTGCCTCGAGGTCGATACGGTCGTCAACCAATTCCTCTTGCACGCCCGGCTCGATCGTAATCTCACCGACATCGCCAACTTCGAGCTTGGTCAGCTTTTCAACATTGAGCGTCTCACCATCGTCCAGCACCCGGCCATCGACCCGCACCCGCCCTTCGGCACCTTCGAAATAGCCGACAGAAACTGTTGGGCGGGCAGCGGCAAGACGGGTTGCACCTTCGCGAACCTCGCTGTAGAGCGCGCGTATCTGCTTGAGACGGGCCAATGTCGCGCCATTCTTGTTGACGAGCGCGGTTTGCTCATCGATCGCTCGCTGCGCGGCGTTGCCTCCCTTCAAGCGCTTGCGCAATTGCTCGAGGCTATCTTTGGTGAGACGCACCCGCTCTGCCTCTTCGACGGCGCGCAATACCTCCCGCGCCCTGGTTTCATTTCGCTCGGCTTCCTGCTGTGCCTCGCGCGCAGCCGCGAACGCTAAGTTCTTCGCCGCCACTTGTTCCCTGGTTAGCGCGAGCTGGCCCTCCGCGCCGCCAATTTCCGACGACAGCTTCTTCAACGTCGCGCGCATCTCCTCGAACCTAGCGAACTCGCCATCCGCCGTTTTGCGATTTAGCATTGCCTCCTTGAGCGCCAACTCGGCCCTTTCGCGATGCGCACGCGATTGTCGAGCCTCCTCCAGTTGGGAGCGAACCGCCGCCAGCTTATGTTGCAATTCTGCCTGCCGTTCTGGCGCGCTCAGCCTTTCGCGGCTTTCGCGCAGATCGGCCAGTCGTTTCAACCGTTGCTGCGCCCTGTCAGCCGCCTCTCGTGCCGCTGCGAAGGCATCCCCCAACTCCTCTTTCCGCTCAATCGCATCCTTGTACCGACCGCGCGGTTTGCGCTGTTTGCCTTCCGATTCCAACTCGGCCAGTGCCTCGCGCACTTTCGTCTGGACCTCTCGAAATTGAGCACCAACCGCAACGCTCTCGACTTCTTGTTCGATGGCTTGCCTTAGGGCGGCCTCCTGGCCACCGCGCAGCTTGATCGGCTCGAAATGGCCTTGCTCGGCCCACAACAGACCAAAGCGCTCGCCAACCTCAACGCCACCGATCAAGGCTTGCAGTTGCTCTTCCACCTCGGGACCGCGGGCGACCAGTTGCCCACCATTGGCATCATGCAGCGTCGCATGAGCGGAGGTTTTGCTTGCTGCAAACTGCTTGCGGAGGCGCCATACTGCATCACCCGCTTCGAATTCAGCTTCGATCAAGGGAATGCCGACGCGTGCTCCTTCGCGCAGAGAGCGCAGCCGTTTTGTTTGTGCGTTGTTGCTGTGGTAGCGCTCCTGGAATAGGGTCCTGAGCGCCCGAAAAATTGTCGACTTACCAAGCTCGTTAGGCCCCGCCAAAACATTGAGCCCATCGACCAGACCCTCGATTTTCACCGGATCGACGAAGCAGCCAACCTCTCGCAGGCGGACAGAACGGATTTTCATCGCTCCGCGTCCTTGCCGCCAGCAACCGCCAACTCGTAGAGTCGCAACAACGCCCGTTCAGCGATTTGCCCCTGCGCACCCTGCTCCTGGGCGGCAATTTCTCCGAGCCGCGCGGCAACTGTCCCAATCCCTTCCATAGCAGCCAGCTGCTCGTGATCCTCGCTATCGGGCTGACTATGTAGCGCCGCCTGGTCGCACAAGAGATGGCGGTAACGCCCGCTGAATTCCTCGAGTTTGGCATCGACTGCAGCACGTTCTCGCAACGAAACGCTACCTGTGAGGGTCAGATGCAGCATGAGCCGGCTGTTTTCGAGTTCCAAGCCGGCGAGTTCCTTGCTGAGTGCATTGAGGTCACCCGCCGCCTCGATTCTCTGGCTACGTTTGAGCCAGCGATAGGTTGCAGTCTCGAGGACAGCAACCTCCACAGCTTGGTCGTGACCATCGACTTGCACAGCCAACGCGTGGCCCGGATCATTGTCCGGCCATCGATCCGGCTCCGGCGTACCGCAATACCAGCATCGGTCAGAGATTTTGAGCACACCATGCCAATCGCCAAGCGCCAGATAGGCGAGCCCGGCCAGCTTGACACGCCGTGGGTCGATACGCACGGAAGTCTCACCAGCAGTACCGAAATCTCTGACCGAGCCATGTGCAAGACCAATCCGCACAGCCCCGTCGGGTGTCACCGCGCTATCCATCCACGCTGTCGGATCGAGGCTCGTCGCCCGCCCTTTGAGCGGCGCCGGCAACAGCCAGATGCCGTTTTGGATCTCGCTCGGCGAGGCTTCGAGATGGGCGATCACATTGTCTGGCAAGCCAATCGCCGTGAGCCGATCCCAAATCCCGCCGTCGCGCAAGTGGTCATGGTTGCCCGGCAGAAGATGCCACGTGACAGCCTCATAGCGTCGCATTCGCTCGAGCGGTTGCCGCAACGTCCGCGTTTCCGGAACGGAGACGTCGTAGACATCGCCGGCGACCAACACATGCCGCGCGCCCGCAGCCACGGCCGCATCGCCGATACGATCGATAGCCCCCAGGCGCGCCTCTTTTAGCAACCCGGCCGTATCGTGATCGAAACCACCAAACACCTTGCCGATTTGCCAATCAGCCGTGTGCATAAATCTGAAAGTCATTTAGGAGTATCGCGACAAATGTTCTTTCTTTGTTCGCGATACAGTACGCACCCGAACCGCGCCTATCGAGCCCCCATCGCCCAATCTGTGGAAAGCGCCGTTGCGCAGTTAGCCGGTCGATTTGACCTTACGGCGGATCGAAGGTCGCTCATTTTTCAACATTGGCGCAATCACTTGTTTGCGTTTCGGCTCAGAATACTTTGGCGGGGTGGTGAACCTGATACCGATTTCATCGCGCCAAGCGACTTCGCATTCGGCCTCGAGCCCATCGAGGTCGATCAAGAGTTCGAACGTATCCGGCGCATTGATGGA
>JAUVMS010000033.1 GCA_030600135.1 Hyphomicrobiales bacterium
CGCCACATCGGATTAAGTCACCTCACGGCGCGCGGGTATGGTGAAAAGGTATCACGGCAGCTTCCCAAGCTTTAGTTACGAGTTCGATTCTCGTTACCCGCTCCAATACTTCCAGACATTTTCAGCTATATAAATAAGGCTTTTGGGAACGTATATTGGCGTTGCTGTGGGGCGGCCCGAAAACGGCGAATTGGGCAAAATCAGGAACGTCTGGGAAGGTTTTGAAGTACGACCCCCAGACTTTCACCCAGACTTGCACGGCGATCGGCCTGATACGTTAAAGTCCTGCCGAGCCTTATAACGATCCGCTTCTTGTCCAAGGGTTTCAAAGAACATGTGATACACGAATTCGGCGATGTATCACCTATGATTTCAATGGTTTGCACGGCACCTGTCGCATCGACAACCAACGCGACCGGCACTGAATTTGGGACTGAAACGGATTACGCAGACGTTCTTGGTGGTGAACCCAGCTGTTCCGCGCCTAACACGCGATTTCAAAGTTATTGTTTGAAATCGCATCGATTGCGCCCATACGGATTAACAATGACTTAGATATCATGTTGGGAGCTCATCTGGCCTACATTCCCGCTATTGAAACAATACCCCCAGTCAACATGACACCGAAACCGAAAGAACCTAGGGATGCAGAGGCTGCGAGAACCGAGAATACATGGAAGATTTTGTAAACTTGGGTGAGTAAGTTGGTTTTGTTGCCGTTTGTGTAGAATGGTGGCCCATCAATAAGATCAAAACTTTGAGCAACCGCCGCTTGGAAGTACATTACGACGTATGCAAATCCTGTCGCCAACACCGCCAGCCCGGCACCCAAAGCGAAGACCTGCAAGACGCTGACTACCTCGGACAAGTCCAAAAGGTTCGCCCTGTCGCCTGTCGCCATGGTCGCCACGAAGCCGAGCATAGCGATGGCAGCCCCACCGTTCAGCAAGAGAAGCGCTTTTAGCGCGGCACCAGAAAGAGAAATGGCAGCAGCATTGCTGGCAGCTATGAAAGCCTTCAATTCCTGAGCCTTCTCGCGCTTGTCAATCCATATACTTGGATCAACTGCTTTCTGCATGTTAACTCTCCCCTGCACTATTCTTTAGTGGGCACCTAATTCATATCAAGCCAACACTGTGTAGTAGGTCAAGTTTTACCGCACAACCGCCAGTCGTCGAAATTCCCCCCAGCGTTGCAGAATCAAAATAATGAAGCGATCATTGGTAACGAATTTTAAATCTATCTCTTTAAAGCTGGACCACATTGTGTTGACCACTGCAGCATATCGATCTTCACCGACGCTTTTTCGCGGCCCAACTAGGCTACGAAGTTTGTCCGGCACTAAGATTTTTCGTCATAATATTAACAGATTTCACTGGTTGATACATCAAGATGGTTGACATATATGACAACTATTGTTGAGCTTGTGGAGCGCTCAGAACTAACACGAGTGGGCGGGAACCTTCTGAGACATGAAATCCCAAAGCGGGCAATTTATGTACGAAACAGTGTTCTAGTTTGGCTTGAGGATAACCTCGATGAACTTCAGACAGATGGCTACGTGCCTGGTGCCAGCACACCGAAACAGCAGGTTGTGGCGCTTTTTCGCGCATTCATCCGAGGAGATGACCCCTCAAATTTCATGCTGCCAACACTTATGGAGCCAAATGAAAATTGGGTTTGGGAACTGCGTACCCCCGATTTGCGTTTATTCGGATGGTTCTACCGCCGCGGCTGTTTCATCGTGACTGGAGTCAATACAAAAAAAGTCTGTGTGGACCAGAGTTTATACGGCGGATACAGGGACGAGTGCGTCAGTTGGCGGAACAGGTCTGAGCTAGAGCCGCCTATTGTTTTAGAAGGGAGGCATAAGGATGTCTTTTGAGTTTGATATCGAGCCAATCGATAATGAAGCTGGTGATTTCCATCATCGTCTCAGTATTGAGCTATTCAAAGCCTTTGCTCAAGCGAAGAAAGACAAAGGAATAACTCAACGGAAGATAGCTGAAATAATGGGAGTTGATAAATCCCAGGTGTCTCGGATACTCCGCGGTATAGGAAACCCGACCGCTAGGACAATTAGCGATTTCGCGTTTGCATTAGATTGCAAACCTACTCTTACGCTTACGCCAATTTTATCTGGTGGAAACCGTGAACAAAATCATACCTACGGAAGTCTGGCTATAGGCAAGAGCTATGATGTAAGAGTGGAAAGTCCCTCAACCAGATCATCGGTTCCAGCTAGCAAATCAAGCTCATATTCTTCTGTTAATCAAGAGCGCCAACCCGCATGACAGCTTCGTTTGATACAATATTCTGCGATGATATTCGCGTGGAAAACAATGGAAAGCTGATACTTGTAGGCGTCTACGGAACCGACATTATATTGGGGCTGCCTGAGAATCCGATTCCTTTAGCGATTTGGGTCAGGTTTTTCGGACTTAGCCCAGGGACGCACAAAAACACTATATCTTTCAAGTTCAATGGTGAGCTCGTGGCAGATTTCTCTGGGGAAATAATCGCTACTGAGGATTCAATACCTCAGGCCTGGCTTAACGGGGTGGTTTTCAACTTCAATGAAGAAGGCACCTTGCAATCCACTGTCACATTCGAAGATGGTACTGAAATAGTAGCAAATCCTATAAGCGTTAAATTCGCTGATCGAGTGTTTGGGAAAGAGTGAGTTTTGCTAAAATTAAATGACGCACATGCTTGTGGATTCGAATTATCTACCACATCTGCGACACATCTTGATAACCCACCCCCTATCTGCGCCTATTTATCTGTTCTACGTATCGCGTAGGTAGGTCTGACAGTAGTTTTAGCGGATCGAAATCCACCTCGGGGCCATCGCCTGACGTCGGTTGGCTCGTTTTTCGAGAACAGCGGAGAGATCAAGCTCCGCTCCAGACCACAATGGAAAAAAGAAGCCCACCGATTAAGATGGGCAGGCTTTTTCATTCGTTTCGCTTCTTTATCAGCTCCGATTTATTTCTTTCACTCTATTATCGTGCAGTTTTCCCGCCGAGGATCTCGGCGATCGCCGCCTTGTCTGCATTCGCTTGGCGCGCAGAATTGAGATGCTCGGTCGCCAGGATTGCAAGCTCGCGGTACGTTGCCGGCCGGCGCGTCGAGATCGGTGTCGGCTCGAGCAGCTCGGCCGGGATCTCGTCGCGCAACTGCACATATTCAGTTTTCCCAAAGCAGCCCATCAAGAGCACGGGAAAGATCAGGATCAATCGGCGCATCGGCGCATCCCTCCAATTGCAAGTTTCGGATCCGCTCGATGCCGGCCGTCGCCTGGTCGCGCATCACGGCCGCCCCCTTGGCACGCGCAGCGGCAACATCGGCCGCGAGACGCGCCTGCGCCCGCGAGGCTTCCAAAGCGGTGATCGAGCGCGCATCGCTCGCGGCCTGCATCTCGAGCGCGCCGTTGCGGCGATCGAGGATCCAAGCATAGCCCCCGAGCACCAAAAGCGCGCCCAGGAGCGCCACCAGCCCCCAGCGGGCTACCATGCCCCCGCCGAGCATGTCAGCGCCGCCCCTCGAGCTTTTTTATGATCCGGTAGTTTGACGCGGCCACCGCGAACACGCCGGCCGCGAGCAGCACCAAAAGCCATAGGCTGCCCTCCGACCAAATCACATAGGCGGCCCCGCAACTGATCCCGAGCTTGACCAGGATCCACCAACGGCCGAGCTTGTCCATCAACACCGCGATAAAGCCGTTGCCCTCGACAGCGCCTTTAAGCTTCAGGGCGCGCTGCGTCGTGTAAACATCCGCGAGCTGCGCCAGGACAAACAGCCCGAATATCAGAATCTCGATTTCGCTAAGCCCGCCCATCATGCGACCACCCCGAACATGCAAAGCGCGTAATCCTCGCCCCGGCGCAAAGTAAGCCCGCGCACCACCCGATTGCCGGCCTTATCCCACCAGGTGATCGCCTTGCATCCGCCTGCGATATCCCCGCCATTCAACCGGCGCACCGCCGTTGACCCGCCAGCACCCCCGACGCCGACATTGTAGGCTAGGCTTATGTAGGCGGTATCGCGATGCACCGGCAGCCGGCCGGCCAGCGTTTCGCGCGTGAAATAGCGGTGCAACCGCGTGCGGTAGCTGATCAGCTCGCGCGCAAGCATGGCGTCGCATTGCGCCTTGGTATAGCGATCGCCCGGCTTGACCCCCTTTGTCTCGCCATAACAGACCGTCCAGACCCCGACGATATCGCGGTATGCGGTCAGTCGCAGCCCTTCCCATTTGCCAACATAGGGCACGGCCACCTCAAGAAAGTCCGACGCCGATGCCAGACCCGACGCCACGGGCTCCGGATCCAGCCGCTCGGCCATCACCGGCACGATCGACGCTTGCCCCCAGATCAGCCCGCCCTGGCGCGCTTGCGCCTGTTCGTCAGGCTCGATCGCCGTCGATGTCTGCTTGGGGAGATAGAGATCCTCGGCAACGGCCCCGCCCAAGGATAGCCCCAGCATCAGCGCGCCAAAGCCAAACGCCCCCAGGAACACAAGCCGCGCGATCGCCCCGCTGCGCTTTTGGTCGATGATCCGGCCGAACAGGCCAGCGATCAAAAACACCAGCGCCGCCCACCCGATCGGATACGGATCCGCCTCGATCTGCCAGAGCCCCCAAAGCGCATTGGGCAGGATCAAACAGACAAGGCCAAGGTAGATCGACCACATAGAGTAGGAGCGCCCGAGCACCCCCCAGACATCCGGCACGAATTTCATTTGCTTTCTCCAATGCAAAAAGGACCGCCGAGGCGATCCATTGAGGTTTAAAAATCGAAAGTGACTAGCCGGCGATCCGGAACAGCGCCGAGGGCTGCGTATAGTTGAATTCGAGCCCGCCGGGGCATGTGTATGTCAGCTCGACGCGCAGCTCGTACTCGCCGGCCGGCATATAGGGCAGCGTCGGATAGTTGAGATCGAGAAAATCCGTATGCGCTGGACCGCCCGCCCATTCGGCATCCGGCATATCAAACACAACGCCATCTTGATTGATCCCCGTGCGATCGGATTGCACCGGGCAATCGTCGCGCTCTTTATCACGCCAGATCCGCAGGCGTAGCGGCTCACCAGCCTTTACGGGGCTGTTGAGCGTCTCAACCCGCTTAAAGTTAGAGATCGGCTGCGTGCGATCGAGGCGCTCGTATTTGACCGCCATAAAGCCCAAGATGCCCGACAGCGCCAGACAGACCAGGGCGAGAAAATAGAACAGTTTTTTCATTTAAAGATCACCGATCTGTAAGCCCAAAGAACCCCGAAAAGCGTCGTCACGATCCCGCCCAAAGTCGTGATGCCCACCAAAAGCAGTTGCCGCTCTTTCGCGGCCTCGGCGGATTTCATATCGGTGATCTCTTGGTGTAGCGCGCGGCTTTCTTCGCGCCACTCGGCCGCAAGTTTTGTGTTGGCTTGGCGCAAGCTCGAGACGGAATGCTCGAGCTGACTAATACGATACGCATCAAGGCTTGATGCGGACTTTTGCTCGCTCACTGCTCACCATTCGACCGCCCGAAAGCGCCGCCTTTATTGATATTTGAAAAACAGCACGGCCAGGGCCATAAGTGCCCGCCGCAACTTTGGAACGCCGTCAGCTTTCAACGCCTGGTGAAATTGCGCGCCGGCCGTGAACCGATCCCAGCCGATCGAAAGAAAATGATCATGCAACGCGGCCGCTTTGAAGTACCGCGGATCTAAGGGGTTGCAGATCCACCGCAGCCCCCGAGGCACAGAGACATCGAATTGAGCCCCGACCGGCACCACGTAGAGCGCGCCGGTGATCGGGCTGCCAACCCACCAGGCAAGCGGCTTGGTGACGCGATGCAATATCCCCGTGTCATGGGCGTACCAATCCGAGGCGGCGGTATAAGCGCTCATTACACGCCCTCGAAAAATTCCACGACATCTGACGGCGTGGCGTCGATCAACGCTTGCGCCTCGGCGCGCTCGGCGTCGTCTTGCACGATCGCAGGATTGGGCGAAACAACAGTTTGCCCCGCTTCATTGATTGTCTCGATCGTTGCCGGCAGCGGCTCGATCGCGGGCTGCACAATGACACTTTCGAGATAGGGCGAGCCATCGGGATTGATCTTGCCGGTGTCGATCATGTCGGTGATTTCCGGACGGCCATCGGCGAGGCGATACCGCGCCAGGCGCGCGCGGGCTGCCTTGTATGCCGCGAGCTTGTGATTAAAAGCGTAGTTCGCCTCGGCCTCGGCCAAGACAGGGCGCATTTCATCTTTCCAGAGCTCGAATGCGTCGGTGTATTGCTCGCGCAAAGCCTGCGGCCAGATGTTTTCGTTATAGGCCAGCACCCGGCGTTGAAACTGACCGGCATTCATTGGCGCTTGCCCTTTGTCGAGCTTGAGATCCTCGAGAATACCCATGATCAAACTCCCACCGGCCAGATGCCGACAATCGCACCATTGGCCGGCGCTTGCGCAAACGAAACGATCCAATTAAAGCCGTCAAATTTTTGGGTAAATTCCTCGAGCTCGCCCTCGACGCGGATCAGCCCTGCAGAATCGACGGCATATGCCTTGAACCCAAAAGGCAGCTTGAAATCTGTCTGCACCCCATCGGCAGGATATTGTTTGCGCGGAGCCAGGAAAGGCTTTGGCGGCTGCGCAAGTTTCGTGAGGATCTCGCGCAAATTGATTGCGGGCTGCGTAATGCGTGCGACCATCTTATTGCTCCAAAATCATGCCGTCATGCGCGACGATCTTTGTGGTGATTGGGGTATTGGTTTCGCCAACGCGAACCAGGCCGGAGAAATCAGAGCGGCCGGCTGAAGTGCCCGCGTGGATCAACCCCGTGGATTTGTCGTGGGCCAGCGAAGATATTAGATTGGAAGTACCGTGTAGCGTAACCTTGGCGTTTGGTTGAAACATGGGTCGCTCGCCGTGGTAAACCTCATCAATCTGTTCCGGCGTTGGTGCGGTTGCACCGATACGCAGAAGGGAGAGGGGGCCTTTTAGGGGGCTGTCAGTGGCACCCCCGAAAAAGCCGGAACCCACACGCAAAACAGGCGCACCCACCCCATTTAAATCGTACAGCCTAGACTTAGTGTAAATGAGTTTCCCGTTAACATAAAAGCTCATTACACCCTCTTGTATGACGACAGCGAAAAACGAAAAAATATCAAGGCTGTAGTCAACTCCGGTGGAATCAAGACCTAAGGGGGTTTGAAAAGCCCATCCGGAATTGGTTACCAATACAGCCCACGACCCGTTGTCGCCAACGCCAGAACCTCCGTCGCTTCTTTGCACGATGCGCTGTGTCCCTAAGTTCGGTGCCACCCAGCCCATCACACAGAAATCGCCCGTACCAAAATCTAAGTCTGGGTTGTAAGGCTGTTCAAGGTAGTTCGACGCGCTGAACCCACTATAACCAACCAATTCGGCCCCTGTCGCAACAGGCGTTCGGGTTATCGTGCCATTGACTATCAGACCCTTGTTTTTCACGGAACGGTCTGGATCGGCTAGCTTGAGAGACACGTTGTCGAAATCCATCCCAACTCCGTTGGCAGCGGTGAAGACCGAAAGAGTGAGAAACACCGATGACGTGGTTGCAACAAAGGTGTGCGTCTGCGGTCCTACAACACTGGCGGCTTGCGATACCGATACGTTAGAACCGCCCTCATTTGTGCTGACTGTTATGCGTGTGGCATACGTGGCATCAATTGCAGAAACCGTCCATTGCACGGTATAGGCCGCACCGACCACTAACCCCGTGATCGTCTGGAAGGTGTAGGCGTAGGCTCTATCAGATTCTGACTTAACACGGATTTTTCCCGCTGCCCAAGTAGGCGTGCTTCTGCCGTCGGCAGGCGATCCCCACCCGTTTACATCAACGTCAAACGTGCCATTCGTGACTAACTCGCCGGAGCCTACCAATTCTGTCGTGTCAACGGATGAAAGCCAAGCACCCTTAGCATCGCCAACCATCCAACCCGTCGCGTATTCGGAGGCTGTGCAGGCGACCATTGACCGTGCATAATCATGGTAGTTTGGTCTAATGCGAGCAATGCCCAAGGACGCGATCTGCGAAAGAACATCGGAACCATCTGCGCACATATTGGGCTGGGGGCTGCTCAAAACGGGTATATTTGTCGAACTGTGCCCCACATTGTCCACCTTGAGCGTGTAAGGAAACTGGTCCTCTAGCCATTCGGGAAATGGGATAAAGCTGGAAAGGCTGGCACCATAGCGGTGGTGGATCGCCTTGTTATCCAAAACAATAATTCCGTCCGAGGGGTTGGCAGCATTGGCACTGTTGATGCGCGTACCATCGTGCCTCAATACCTCGATTCCCGTTGAACCCAGAATGTAGGTAGGCACACGCATACCGCTTGCGGTATCAATAGGCGCATCATCCAAAACAACAGAGGTTACAGCATATACTGCGTTATTTCTTAGTGTGGGGACAGACGGGTCAGCCGTTACTTTTTCGGTTTGCGCGCTGGCGAGTGGTTGGATGTATCCCGTGGCGTTTGCACTCGCCGTAGAACGCATTATTCGATCAGCACCAAAATCAAGAACGCGGATACCGCCATTTGTGTTGGACTTGCTTAAGCCAAACAAAATCTTCCCCTCGCCGCAGGCTTTTACAGAAGAACCGTCGTTATAATTCGGGTAGAAAAAATTACTGCCGGAATTAAGGGTTGATCCTTGCCTTCCCCACCAAAGGGGAAACGTGGGATCGTCGCCGTCATAGATACCGAAGAAGTTTGCCTCGACAATGATGATGCGCTTGGCCGGAAGTTCGCGGCGCGTGCCCCGCGTGGCTGTGCCAAGTGCTTCATTATACCAGCTGGTCCGGCGTTGTACCGCAAGCGGCGGGTTCGGCGACGTGTCGATGCACCCGTCGATCATTGTGATATTTTTAAAAAGAGCGATAGACGCTAGATCTTGATAGACCACCGCGCTTGCCAAGTCGTTCTTATACTGCAGCGCCTTTGCCTCTGACGTGGCGGCGGCATCCCGGTAGGTCTTGGCCGTGTCGCGGTAAGAAAACGCGAGCGGCGCAGCGGCTTTGGCATCGTTCAGCAACGGCACATTCGCATCGACAGCCGCCTTGTCGATCGCAACCTGCCCGGCCTTTTCCTCGACAAAATCCCCCAAGGCGTTCGCCTCTGTCGCAAACCCCTGCAGAGAAGACAAAAGCGCGTCACCCTTGGCTGAGAAGTTAGCCGGCTGTTGGCGGTTTGGCGCGGCCGGCAAATTGCTGATTTTTGGAGCAGTAGCCATTTAGATTAATCCTTCTACTTCGATTGAGGCATCCGAAACGGTCGGCCCTGCGAGCACGATGTCGAACCTGCGATAATATCCATAAACAAGCGTCCCGAGCTCCTCGGTCGTCGAGCCGATCCACACGACAGGGATCGTGCGATATTCGGCCAAGGTGCTTTGCAGCCGGCGCGCGGTTTGGGTGGTAACTTTGAGCGAGTAGTCGATGAGCTGCGCAAAGGCGCGCTCGACAATGATCGCATTGCCAAAGGCATCACGCTCCTTGCGGCTGTAATCCTCAATCGAGATATTGGTGCCGTAGGCCGTCACGCCGAGATCCAGCAGCCGCCCGATCGCGATCTGCCCCACCTCGGCGATCCCGCCGATATTGGTGACCGTGATCCGCGTTGAGGCGTTCAAATAGGGCGGGATCTCGATCTCGATCACCTCTTGCCGCTGAACCCCCACGGGCGAGAAAAAATAGGTGTACCAATCGACAACGCCAGTGTCGTCAAACAGGCTGTAGGTTTTCGAGAAAACCACCCCGTCGATCGGATCCGTGACCTCGATCTCGAGCGCCCCCCCGGCGATGCCAAAGACAGCCACGCCGCTCACAAAAGCGCCGCCGTGCGCGATCGTATAAGTGACCTGATCCGCCATGGCAGCACGATCACTGATCCGCTTGTCGAATGCCTTATATCGGTTTGTCGCCCCCAGGCGCAGCCAGCGCGCGCTATCCTGGTCGGGCTGATTCCCGAGATTGCCGGCCTCGAGGCTTTCATAGACGGCATGCGCAAAGATCACTTTCGCTTTATCGGCGTAGTCCGTCTCAACATCCCAAAGCGGCGCATCGGTTTCGGGGATGTTGCTCGAGAACAAATTGCTTTCCGAGATCTCGATCGGCGTGATGATCTTCATAGATTAAACCCTCACCGGCGGCATGCCATCGACATCATGCTTGCGTGCAATGTCGCTGGTGCGCTTTGTGTTTTTGACTACCTCGAGCAGCAGCCGGCGGAGCTCAGCGAATTCCTTTTGCAACTCGCGAATTTCACTGGACTGATCCGTGCCGCTTCCCAGAATGTTTTTCGTTTGGTTGGCGTTGAAGATCCTGGATGGCCCGGTCAGCTCAAGCTCAGGGCCATTCTCTCCTACGATCCGCGCGCCACCATAATGCCGTCCGCCGCGCGCAAATTGTGGGATCCCGCCAAGATCAATCACCGCCTGGCGCTGCGCCTGCAGTTGTTCGGCAAGGCTCTTGAGCTCGGCGGCGCGGCCGTAGGTTTGGCCATAAAGCCCGCCGTCACCGTAAAATTCACTCTTGAAGTTAGTCGCCTTGCTCGCGCTACCCGAATAGCTGATCTGGTTATATTGGGCATCGAAAAGGCCCTGGGCATTGACGCCAAACTTTGCCGTCTGCGACATCTGCACCGCGCCCGATTGCGCGTTCAGATAAACACCAAAGCGTGAGGCGAGCGAAAGGATCTCGGCCGAAGCGGCCGAGACCTGTTCGATTGCGGATCCCTGCGCGAGCGCCGTCGCCTCTAGCTCGCGCTGCGCATTGGTCAGCGCCGCCTGGCGCGCGGCCTCGGCCTCGGCCGCCGCGAGCGATGCCTCTTGCACCGCGACGATCCGACCGATCAAGGATCCGATCGAATTTAGCCCCGACACCATCGACGGCACGCCCGCGACAGAGATCCCCGCCGCCATCCGGTTGAGCAAGGCAGATGTCAGGTTTTCGTTGCCGGCAACGGCGCGCTCGACCAGCTCGGTGATGCTCACCGTTTCGCCTTGTAGATCCTGCACCTTGCCGAGCTCGGCGTTAGTCAAGGATTGCGAACCTGTGATGCTGCCAGTCTGCCCGGTGATGGCATTGGAGAACGCGGCATTTTGGTTCAAGAGCGCCTGCACTTGTTGCAGCGAACCGTGATTGATGCCCGAAAGGGTTTTGGCCGCTGCAATCTCTTGGGCGGTCACCACCCCGTTGCGGTTCTGGTCGACGGCATTGATCACAGCGCTAATCGCGCTGTCAGATGCTTTACCAGCCAGCGATGCCCGGATTTGGGCTGTCGTCATGGACCCGTTTCTATCGATCGCACTGGCGAGCGAAATGACCGTGCTCTGATAAGTACTCAGCGTTGCGGCGCGGGTTGCCTCCTGAGACGTCACGATGCCGTCAGCATTCGCGTCGAGTGCTCGGGTAATGTCAGCCGATTGCGTGATAGCCGCGGCCTGCAATACGGTGGTTTGCGCCTGCAGCGCCGTGATGTGCCTTGAACCTTCACTAGAAAGGGCCCCAACGACGGAACCGGCGTTATCGACCAGCGCAGCCACAGTATCCCCGGCGGCATTCTGACCAGCTGCGATTTGCATATTGGCGCTGTTCGAAATTAAAGTGCCAATATTTTCAAGTACCACCGTCTGCTGTTGCAGCAAATCTTGAGTGAAGTCGCCTTGCTCGAGCAGTGCACGCGTTTCCTCAAGTGCCGCTGTCTGGACGTCGAACAAGAGCGCTTGATAGTCGGCCCCCAAACCCAAAGCTTCAGATACTGCCGCCGCTTGGCTTAGCTGTTTGCTGATGCCGGATTGGACTTTGCGAAGCTCAACGGCCGACGATGCGAAACCGGCGCTATCGCGTGCCAGGGCCTGCCCGCTACCGCCCAGCGCACCCAGCGAGTCTACGTCGCCCTTGATGGCCTTGGCGAACGTCTGCGAGAACGCCTGCTGTGCACTCATGAGGTCCGTTGCGGTGGACACTCCGGTGATTCCCCCTGCCGCGCTGCGTAGGCTGTCAGCCAAACGGTAGAACTCGGCAGCGGATTGGCGGGCTTGCGTTGCCGCGCTGTTTGAAGACTCAATCTGGGCGTCAATCGGTGCCAGCGCGTCATTCACTGCCGCCGCCACCAGCGCGCCCATCTTGTTCGACAGGCTATCGATAGCGGGTAACACAGCGTCGAGCTGTGCCGACATGCCAACCAATGAAGCGAACATGCGACGGCCCGCCTCAGTGGTCAGATCTTGTGCCTCGACCAGTGCCCGGAATTGAGCGCGGGTTTCAGGCATGGTTTCACCCAAGCCCTCAAATGCAGTCGTGAGCTGCCGCGTCAGGGTCGATATCCGTTCGCCCTCCGAATAGAATGCCTGATAGTATGCTGTCGTCGCCGTGTTGGCCGCTTCCAGATCCCCGAACAGGTCAACAAGCGAACTCGCCATATCCGCCCCGGCAAGCGTGACCTGATACATAGTCAGGCCCAACGTGTCGGAAATGGCGTTCATGCCGCTCAAGCTGTTCACCAGACGGCTAAGGGCATCATATGACCCTTCTCCCTCTTTTTTCAGAGCTTCGAATTCTTCGTTCACCCGCTCGACGGTGGACGTGACTTCTGTCATCGGCCCCGAAATATTGAATAGCTTCATGATGGGTGTCTGGTGCGACACCATTTCGGTCACAACCTCGTCGAACGTCCCCACGATAGAATCCGCAAATACGTCAGCAAGACGGTTCATTTCTCCGGTAATGGCCTCTTCTATTTCAGCATCCGAAAGACCCTTGGTAGAAATCTTGAGGCTTACGCTTGCACGGTCGATATTGCTTGCCGCGAAGCCGAACACATCCCCCATTTCAACGACGCTGTTGGCCAGCCCCTCAATTGTCGAGATGATCGGAGCAGCGGCTTCGGCCTCGAGCGCTGTGTAGTTGGTGCGCACCTTCTTAGACAGGCCCCAGAAACGCTTGGTTTCCGTCTTGCGAAAGGACTCCACCAGTGCGTCCATGCCCTCCACGGTTATCCGCAGACCGGAGTCCAATTCCTTGACTGATTTCTTGAAAAACGAGAACACTGCCGCCACGCCGGCCAACGGAAGCGCAATCGCACCCAAAGCCGCGCCAAATGCCCCCACAGATGCGGTAGCCGCGCCGAGTTGTGTGCTAAGAACGCTGCCGAGACCAGATAGGCCGCCTGAGGTCAGTCCCCCCAGCGCCATGTTAAATCCCGCGCCGAGACCGCTTGTCAGAGCGCCGATGGAGCCAC
>JAUVMS010000330.1 GCA_030600135.1 Hyphomicrobiales bacterium
CCGCGGCGTAGTCTGCACCTTTTCGCTTGTTTTTCCCGTCGTCGAATGTGCCTATAATGGCCGAGGGCGGCGCTTGTGAATGTATGAATACGTCCACTAGTTATGTGAAAGTATGAGGAGATCGAGATGGCACTCTCCATTGGCGATACGGCACCGGACTTCGAGGCCGAGACGACACAGGGGCAAATTGGCTTCCACGACTGGATTGGCGACTCGTGGTGCATTCTTTTTTCACACCCAAAAGATTTCACGCCCGTTTGCACGACCGAACTCGGTTACATGGCCAAACTTGGGCCCGAATTTCAACGTCGCAATTGCAAGATCATCGGCCTGAGTGTCGATCCTGTCGACAACCACAAGGAATGGTCGAAGGATATCGAGGAAACCACGGGCCATGCGCCCAACTATCCAATGATTGGCGACACGGACCTTGCCGTTGCCAAGCTCTATGGCATGCTGCCGTCCGCCACATCTGGTGGTAGCGAAGGTCGCACGGCGGCTGACAATGCGACGGTGCGTTCGGTTTTCGTTATCGGGCCCGACAAGCAGATCAAGTTGATCCTCACCTATCCCATGAGCACCGGCCGCAACTTTGACGAGATTCTCCGCGTCGTCGACTCGATGCAGCTGACCGCCAAGCACAAGGTGGCAACGCCGGTCAATTGGAAGAGCGGTGAGGACGTCATTATCGTTCCGGCAGTCTCCGACGACGAAGCCAGACAGAAGTATCCGGACGGCTGGAAATCGCCGAAGCCCTATATGAGGATCGTCCCCCAACCGAAGGGATAGTCGAATCCCGCCTTTGCCTTGTGATAGCCGGGCACGGCGTGCAATCTGGCGTCATTGAGCAATGATCTGCAAAACTGGAACCGGCCAGCTGAATTTATCACTTGGCCGTTCCGGGCAATTGCGGATCGTCACCGGCGCGCGCGCTGACACGTCACCCTCAGCAAACTAATTTCCGGCAGGCGCCATTGATTTGCCTTTGCGCGCCTCCAAAAGATCGGAGAGCCAGTCGGGATCCATTTCTGGCACGGACGAGAGTAGAAGATCCGTGTAGTCGTGATGTGGCGGCGTGAACATCACGTCCTTCGGCCCCGCCTCGACGACGCGCCCCTCAAGCATTACGACGACCTCGTCGGAAATGGCGCGGACGGTGGCCAAGTCGTGGGTGATAAACATATAAGCGAGTTTCAACTCCTCTTGCAGCCGGAACAGCAGCTTCAAGATTCCTTCTGCGACGATTTGATCGAGCGCCGATGTTACTTCGTCGCAGATAATGAATTGCGGCTCCGCCCCAAGCGCACGGGCAATACAAATTCGCTGCTTCTGCCCTCCGGAAAGCTCACCCGGATAGCGATCGATAAACTGCGAGGGTTCGAGTTCGATCTGCTCGAGCAATGCATGAATGCGCTTTTCCTTCTCCTTGCCCCTAATCCCCAAGTAGAAATCGAGCGGTCGACCAATGACATCGCGTACGCGCTGACGCGGATTCAGCGCCGTATCGGGCATTTGATAGATCATCTGGATTTGGCGCAGTTGATCCTTCGAGCGTTTGCGGAAGTCCGCCGGCAATTCATTACCGTTGTGCAGGATTCGCCCTTCGATCGGTGGCAAAAGTCCTGTAATGCACCGCGCCGTTGTCGACTTTCCCGAACCCGATTCGCCCACGACCGCAACCGTGCGGCGATCATGGATGTCGAACGAAACGTCGTGCAGCACCATCACGGACTTGCCGTAACCAGCAGTCACACGCTCGACGCTGATGATAGGCATCTCGCCAGCACCCGCCAGTGGTTTTTGCGGCTTCTGGAAGGATCGCACGGCCCAAAGTGTTTTGGTGTAATCCTCCTCGGGATGGGACAACATCTTGCGCGTGTCGGCCTCCTCCACCAAGTCGCCATAGCGCAAGACCATGATCCGGTCGGCCATCTGTGCAACAACCGCCAAATCGTGCGTGATGTAGATGGCAGCCGTATCAAATTGCTCGACGATATCGCGAATTGCCGCCAGCACTTCGATCTGGGTCGTCACATCGAGCGCCGTTGTCGGTTCATCGAAGATGATGAGATCCGGCCGACAGGACATCGCCATGGCCGTCATCGCACGTTGCAACTGGCCACCTGATACCTGGTGGGGATAGCGAAATCCGATCTCGTCCGGATTCGGCAGTCTGAGCCGGCGGTAGAGGTCGACAGCGTCCTGCTCGGCCTTCGACTTTGCCATGATCCCGTGCTGTGTCGGCGCCTCTGAGTACTGGTCGATCAGTTTGTGAGCCGGATTGAAGGCTGCCGCCGCCGACTGCGCCACATAGGCGATACGCGAACCGCGCAGCTCACGCCGCTTTGCCTCACCGGCAGTCATCAGCTCGAGACCATCGAAGACGACTGTGCCCTTGGGAATGCGGCATCCGTCGCGTGTAAATCCCATCGCGGCCAGACCGATGGTCGACTTGCCGGCGCCGGATTCGCCGATGAGACCGAGTACCTCACCCTTGTGAAGATCGAGATCCACGCCGTGCACGATCCCGTTCCATTTTTCGTCCGAAAAACCTTCGATGTGGAGATCGCGAATGCTCAGCAGGATCTCACGTTCGCTCTTGTCATTCATGGCTCTAGTCCTTCAGTCCGCTGGATGCATGGAGCATCCAGTCGACGACGAAGTTCACAGCAACGGTTAACAGCGCGATAGCGGCGGCTGGCAGCAGCGGTGTGATGTCGCCAAACGTTATGAGGGTGGCGTTTTCGCGCACCATGCTACCCCAGTCCGCTGTTGGCGGTTGGATGCCAAGACCGAGGAACGAAAGCGCCGCAATCAGGAGGAAAACAAAACAGAACCTGAGGCCGAATTCAGCGATCAGCGGGGCGGTCGAATTTGGTAGCACTTCATGTCGTATGAGCCACCAAATCCCCTCGCCGCGCAACCGCGCAACCTCGACAAAATCCATCACCACGACATTCGTGGCCACAGCGCGTGCAAGTCGAAACACCCGCGTCGAGTCGAGCAACGCGATGATCAAGATCATATTGACTACATTGGTACCGACGATAGTCAGCAGCAGGAGGGCAAAAATCAATTGAGGGATCGCCATGAGCACGTCGACGATGCGGCTTAGGATCTGATCCGTCCAGCCACCCACAGTCGATGCGATCAATCCCGCCATGCCACCGATAAAGAAGGCGAGGCACGTCGTAACAAATGCGATCCCGACCGTATTGCGCGCGCCATAGAGCAGGCGCGAGAGCATGTCGCGACCAATATTGTCCGTGCCGAGCAAGAACTCGCTTGTCCACGGCGCGTACTCATCGCCGACCACCTGGGTCTCCCCATAGGGCGTGAGCACCGGCGCAAAAAAGGCAACAATGATGTAGGATAGTATGATGGCAATTCCGAACCATGCGGTAAACGGCGCCTTCTTAAGTTCCTTCCAAACAGCAATAAGCATTGTCGCCCCCTATCGCGGATGAAGCAGCCGCGGGTTCGTGAGGATCGACAACACGTCCGCTGTGAGGTTGAGAAGAATGTAGGTGGCGGCGAACACGAGGCTCGACGCCTGGACGACCGTTATGTCGCGCTTGGAAACCGAATCGACCAGCAATTGACCGAGACCGGGATAGACGAACACCACCTCGACTACGACGACGCCCACGACCAGATAAGCAAGATTGATCGCCACGACGTTGATGATCGGCGCAAGCGCGTTCGGTAGCGCATGTTTGACAATTACACGCCCCGGCTTAATCCCCTTGAGCCGCGCCATCTCAATATAGGGGCTTGCCAGCAGATTGATGATTGCCGCCCTGGTCATTCGCATCATATGCGCCACGACAACCAAGGTCAGCGTGATTGCGGGCAGCATCGTCCGGTAGACCTTATCCCAAAACGATGTTTCCGGCCCGATATTGGAGATTGAGGGGAAGAGACCCCAGTTCACCGCGAAGAACAGGATTAGGATATAGGCCACGAAAAATTCTGGAAATGAGATTGAGGTGAGCGTGAAGACGTTGATCATGCGATCGAACAAGGTGTTGCGGTAGAGCGCAGCGAGAACCCCGAGCGTAATCGCGAGCGGCACCGCAATGGTTGCCGCGAAACCGGCAAGGAACAACGTATTAAGAAGCCTTTGCCCAATGAGTTCTGAGATCTCTCGGTTGTTCGCAAGCGACTTGCCAAAATCTCCCTGCGCGACATTGCCGAGCCACGTGAAGTAGCGCTCAACCGGCGGACGATCGAGCCCCAGCTCCTTGCGGAAGGCGGCAACCGTCTCAGGAGTTGCAGCTTGACCGAGTATCTCCTGGGCAAGATCGCCAGGCAAAAACTCAACCGATGAAAAGATGATCACCGAGACCACGAACAACGTCAAAAGCCCGAGGCCTAGACGCTGTATTACCATACGCAAGATCGGCCACATGCCGCTTTGATCCCTCCCTCGACGCCGCACTATTTTTGCAAGACTATAACATGAGACTACCAGATTGCGAGTTCCATGAACGACAAGATTGAGACGTGGACAGACAATAAGGTCTCCAGGGAGCGGTCTAGATTGAAAACGATTTTCTGCCGATCATAGGTCTTGCCGAACGCTTCCCATTGCGCAAGGACCTGGATGAATTGGGATAGATAAATGAAACTGGTTCCAAACGACTGGTATGAGTTGCACACCATCGGCGACGGCATCTCGCTTATTCGCGAGTGTTATGTTGCGGATTGGTTGCGCTGCAACATTTGGCATGTCCGCGGCCGCGAACGCGATCTTGTGGTCGATGC
>JAUVMS010000268.1 GCA_030600135.1 Hyphomicrobiales bacterium
CAACTACGTGACGATCCGGCTCAGGCGCCTACCCATCGGTCGTGCGTGGGAAGCGCTTAGAGAAGACGAGATCGCGTGCCGATCGCTCGGGATCAATATTACCAACACCAAGCTCACCGCCTTTGCCATCGGCGCCATGTTCGGCGGTTTTGCCGGATCATTCTTTGCCACTCGACAAGGGTTCATCAGTCCTGAATCCTTCACCTTCCTGGAATCGGCCATCATCCTCGCGATCGTCGTACTCGGTGGCATGGGCAGCCAAGTCGGCGTCGCCATTGCCGCGGTCGTCCTGATTGGTGGCGGGGAGCTTTTCTTCCGCGAGTTCGACCAGTACCGCATGCTCATTTTCGGGCTGGCCATGGTGATGATCATGGTGTGGCGCCCGCGTGGGCTGATTGCAACACGCACGCCGTCGATCGTGCTCAAGGAACGCAGGGCAATAACAGGTGATTTGGTCGCCGAGGGGCACGGGTGAGCATGGCCGAGCCGTCCCCCATTCTGCGTGTCGATCACCTGACCATGCGGTTTGGCGGCCTGGTAGCCATCAACGACCTGAGCTTTGCCGCTAAAGTGGGAGACATAACGGCCCTTATCGGACCGAACGGTGCCGGCAAGACGACGGTCTTCAATTGCTTCACCGGGTTTTACAAGCCGACTGAAGGTATGATTACTCTCGCCCATGACAATGGGCACACGTTCCTGCTCGAACGGCTTGACGACTACCATATCTCGTCGCAGGCCAGAGTCGCCCGCACATTTCAAAACATACGCCTGTTTAGCGGTATGACAGCGCTGGAAAACCTTCTGGTGGCCCAGCACGGCCCTTTGATGCGCTCGTCGAGTTATACAATCGGTGGCATTTTCGGTCTCTCGAGCTATGTCACGGCAGAAAATGCGGCGATCGATTTCGCGAGCTATTGGCTTGAGAAGGTTGGCCTGATTGATCGTGCCGACGATGCTGCGGGGGATCTGCCTTATGGGGCGCAGCGCCGACTTGAAATTGCCCGGGCCATGTGTACCCGACCAGTCCTGCTTTGCCTCGATGAACCGGCTGCCGGGCTCAATCCGCGCGAATCCCAGGAACTCAATCAATTGCTGTTCAACATTCGCGACGAGGAAGGACTGTCGATCTTGCTGATCGAGCACGACATGGGCGTGGTGATGGGGATCTCGGACCACATTGTGGTGCTCGATTACGGGGAGAAAATTGCCGATGGAAACCCTGAAGAAGTGCGCAACGACCCCAATGTGATCGCGGCCTATCTCGGTGTTGATGAAGAGCACGTTGACGAAGTGGAGAAAGAAATCGCGTCATGAACACTCCGCTGCTTCAGGTCCGCGGGATCGAAACCTTTTACGGCAACATCATGGCGCTCCGTGGTGTCGACATGGACGTCCACGAGGGCGAAATCGTCACGCTGATCGGGGCAAACGGTGCTGGCAAGACCACCTTGATGATGACGATTTGCGGCAACCCGCGTGCCCGTACCGGCCAGGTGGTCTACGACGGGCAGGACATCACGCGACTGCCGACCCACAAAATCATGCACCTTTCGATCGCCCAGTCGCCGGAAGGACGGCGGATTTTTCCGCGCATGACGGTGCTCGAGAACCTTCAGATGGGCGCCATTCTCAATGCCGAGCGTGAAACGACGTTCGATGGGGATCTCGCACGCGTCTTCCAGTTGTTTCCCATACTCAAGCAGCGCGGAGGTCAGCGCGGTGGGACGCTGTCTGGCGGTGAGCAGCAGATGTTGGCGATCGCCCGTGCGCTGATGGGCCGGCCCAAGTTGTTGCTGCTCGATGAACCGTCGCTCGGGCTTGCCCCGCTCGTCGTGCGGCAGATTTTCGAAGTGATCGGGCAACTCAATCGTGCCGAAGGACTCACCGTCTTTCTGGTCGAGCAGAACGCCTATCATGCGCTCAGATTGGCCGATCGTGGCTATGTCATGGTCAACGGCCAGATCACGATGTCGGGCACCGGTGACGAGCTCTTGCATATGCCCGAGGTGCGAGCGGCCTATCTCGAGGGTGGTGCACACTAGGCCATGGACTCATGAAGATCGCGTTTTTTGCTTTTGAGCATTTCGAGGAATTGGACCTCGTCGGGCCGTGGGAGGTGTTCACCATGGCGGCGGCAATGGATCGACCGGATTTGTCCAACGTTATCGTATCGCCGGACGGAGCGCCCTTGCGTGCCTCCAAGGGGTTGGAAATTGTGCCGCAACACGGGTTTGGCGACGTGCCGCAGCCGGACATTCTGCTCGTTCCCGGTGGACGTGGCGTTGACCCGCTGCTCCAGGATGATGCGGTGCTTGGATGGATTCAGGCAACTGCAAGGCACTGTACGTGGGTAACCTCCGTCTGTTCCGGTGCCCTCTTGCTGCAGGCCGCGGGATTGGTCAAAGGCCGACGTATCACGACACATTGGCGCCGTATCCAACAGTCGCGCGAATTGGGAGATGTGGGCGAAGTTCTTGAAGGTGTTCGCTATGTTCGTGATGGCAACGTGGTAACGGCGGCAGGTGTCTCCGCCGGTATCGATATGGCGCTCTGGCTCGTGGGTGAGTTGTACGGGGCACGCTTTGCGCGCCAGGTGCAACACAACATTGAATATTATCCGGCCCCTCCCTATGCGGCGGAAACTTAGAGCGGTTCGAACAGGAAAAGCAGCATGGGCGTCCTTTGGGAAATCTCATTCTGGAACTTCTTCTATCTGACCGTGCTCATCGGTGGTGGTGCGGCGTGGATGGCGGGCCGCGCGCTTGCCAGAAGTTGGCGACCGTTTTGGAGGGTGGCAATCTATATGCTGCTCTTGGGTGCGGCGGTCAGGTTTTTCCACTGGGGCCTGTTTCTTGGCACTCCCGAAGAGGGCTCACTTTTTTCGTTACACTATTTTCTGGTCGATGCGGCGGTGCTAATAATTGCCGCCTGGCTCGCCTATCGCACAACACGCACGACGCAGATGGTGACGCAGTATCGGTGGCTTTATCGGCGAACCAGTCCGTTCACCTGGGCGAATAGGTGAAGGCGTACTATTATCGCTCTTCGACAAGTGCAAAAATGTGCTAACTGATAGCAATCTCACCTGGAACGGCCCGTGAGGGCCGGGCTCATGTCAACTGGGAGGATGAAAGAACATGAGAAAGTTATTCGTAACGGCAGCCGCTTTGGCGTTTGGTATAGCTGCATCCTCAGTTGCAAACGCCGATATCAACATCGCGACGGCGGGTCCGATGACCGGTCAATATGCAAGCTTTGGCGCGCAAATGAAAGCCGGCGCCGAAATGGCCGTCAAGGATATCAATGCGGCTGGTGGCGTGCTTGGGCAAAAGCTCAATCTCATCATCGGCGACGATGCCTGCGACCCCAAGCAGGCCGTTGCGGTGGCCAACAAAATGGCTTCCGACGGTGTCGTGTTCATGGCTGGGCACTTCTGCTCGGGCTCGTCGATCCCTGCTTCCAAGGTTTATGAGGAAGAAGGAATCATTCAAATCTCGCCGGCTTCGACGAATCCGAAGCTGACGGACGAAGGCGGCCCGAACGTCTATCGTGTTTGTGGCCGTGACGACCAGCAAGGCGCAGTCGCCGGCGCGTTCTTGGCCAGCACCTATGGTGACAAGAACATTGCCATCGTCCACGACAAGACGGCCTATGGCAAAGGCCTGGCCGACGAGACCAAGAAGGCCATGATGTCCGCCGGCAAGAATGAAACACTTTACGAGGCCTACACAGCTGGTGAAAAGGACTACACCGCTTTGGTTTCCAAGCTAAAGCAAAATGGCATCGATGTCCTCTATGTTGGTGGCTACCACACAGAGGCCGGGCTCATGGTGCGCCAGATGCGCGACCAGGGCATGAAGACCCAGTTGGTTTCCGGCGACGCGCTGGTGACGAGCGAGTATTGGGCGATCACGGGCAATGCCGGCGAAGGCACGCTGATGACGTTCTCGCCCGATCCGCGCAAAAATCCGGTCGCTGCTCCAGTGGTGAAGCAATTCACCGATGCCGGCATCGATCCGGAAGGTTACGTGCTTTACACCTATGGCGCGATCCAGGCGTGGGCGCAGGCCGTCACTACAGCCGGCTCGACCGATACTGGTAAGGTCATGAAAGCGCTCAACGCGGGCAAGTTCAACACCGTGCTCGGCAATCTCTCGTTCAACGACAAGGGTGACGTGAAACTGCCGGGTTACGTGTTCTACAGGTGGTCAGACGGCAAGTACGACTACCTCAACTGATCAAGGAAACGCTGCATCTCTAGTGATGCGGACAGGCCTGCGCGGTGCGGAACTGCGCAGGCCTTTTTTGTTGGTGGGCGAGGTGGCAGTGCTGCAGGCACCCGACCCTTATTTGGTGCCCGCCCCGACGAGAGCCGGCATCGGCACTCTAAAGCCGCCTCCGGCGACACGGTACCGCGCGATGCCTTCATCGACCGCCGCCTCAATGGCGGTCCGAGCAGGTTCGGTTTGGGCAAGCAGCATGGCCCGTGCGCGGACTGTGCCCTCCAGGATCGCGTGGACAAGGCCCGTTGCTTTGTCGATGTCCCAGGTTTGCTCGACATGTTGCGCAGTGACGCCCCGAAAGCTCATCGCCTCGAGCGTAGCCGTCATCGTCTCGGTTCCACTGAACTGAAAAAAATCCGGCCCATGAGGGAGCGGGACGTCAAGGTTGCCGTGGCGTTTGATGGCGCCAAACAGCACGCCGAAGCCGTTGGTTGGCTTGGGCGCTTGCCACACACTTACGGCAACCCGTCCGCCAGGGCGAAGGACGCGGTGCATCTCCTCCAGCGCCTTTTCGGATCTGGCACATGGATAATGCCGTAACCGCACACAACGGCATTGAAGCTTGCATCGTCGAAGGGCAAAGCCTGGGCATCGCCTTGACGGAACTCGGCACCCGGTACATTGCGCCTGGCAATCTCGACGGCCTCGCTGGAAAAATCGAGCCCGACGGCCATCGCGCCACGCTGCATCGCCACTTCCACCAGCATTCCTGGACCAGTGCAAACATCCAGTGTCCGCGTACCCTGAGTAACGCCAGCAGCATCGAGGGTCGACGGCACGGTCTGGCGCGTGAGCCGAGTGAAGTGCCGCTCGTAGCCGGCGCTGCTGGTCTCCCATCCTCGCTGCTCGAACTCATTAAAGGCGGTGGGGTCATCGGAGGTTTGGATGGTCACATTGTTCTCCTCATGCCGGCGAAGCATGGTGCGGTTTAGCATCAGGCGTCGGCTCGCAGAACGGGGAATATTGCACGGTAGGCGGCCGGATCGTAGCCCTTGCGAAATCCGAAGCGAATGGAGATGCGACGCGTCCGCCGCGAGACTTGCCGCCGGTGAGCTGGAGCGAACTGCAACCCAGTACGCCATGCCACGACAATCATCAGCCAGCGGACTATTTCAATTGCAGATATGCTCAATGCTGACTTTTTGGTTGCGGAGCAAACTCGGTTTTGGGGGCGAGTTAAGTGTCGATGGATTGGGATGAGATTTGGAGATTTTTTGGCGACAAATCAACTGAGGCGATAATTGCCATTGTTGTCGTTACGATTCTTACCTGGGTTGCCACACAGCCGCGGCCAATA
>JAUVMS010000087.1 GCA_030600135.1 Hyphomicrobiales bacterium
CGATTTGCGCGACGGAGAAGAAATCTATGCCAGCGAATCCAAGAAAGGAAAAGCGCTTTCAATCGTTTGCGGTTTTCGCGATGCGTCGTTGAACCGTGCCAATATCGACGTCCCAACACCCTTTTCAAGCCCTCTCGGCACCGTAGTACAGCATGACGACGTGCTCGGCCTCGGCGAAGAAGAGCCAGCGCTCGACAACAACGCCAATGGCCGCCGAATTGGTCGCAATGACGGCTGCCACTATTCCGAATGACGGTCCCAGCAGGATCTCCGCCAGGCAACACGCGATGGGGATGACGAACGCCAGCGCGATGGCGTTTCGACGAAGGCGTTCCGAGTGCCGTCGTGCCACCCGATAACCCATTTCCCGCATGACGAAGTTGGGTTGCGAGTGCGCCGGTTCGATCGCGCGAACCATGCCAAGACCTTTTAGGCCAATGGCGTCCTCGGCGGTATATTTTGATTGCTGTCGATCGATGGTCATCCAGTACATGGCCTTGAGCGCAAAGGCGAGGGCAAGCATCAAAATGGCGAGCCAACTGCTCCAGTCTCCACCATGGCCGAAAGCGCGGGCGAGCACGTTGAGCAGCACTGAGCCGGTCGCCAGCGCCAACGCGACATAGACCAACGGCACCAGTCCGATATTCCATTGCCGAATGGTTTTCAACGAGGCGTATATCATGGCGGTGCAATAAACGGTCGCCAGCGCCAAAATGATTGTCGCCAGCGCCAGCCACGCGCCCATCGCGCCGAGCTTCTCAGTAATGATCCAAATTAGTGCGAGCAGTCCCGCCGGCACATAGGTCGCGACTGCAAGCACACCTTCGCGGGAGAGCCAGGACGATCGCCATTGGGAAAAAGCGCGCCAGGCACGCTCGGGATGCCCGAGGTGGTATGTGGAGGAAAAAAGCCCGGCGGTGATCAGTCCGAAACTAAGAGAAAAACCTATTGCACCAATCCAGCGCTCAGTCGGCATGACGCCCAAAGCTCCAAACAACGCGAGCCAAATCAGTAGCCCATAGCCGGCACCGGACGCGGTCGTGAATAGGATGACGGAATAAGCAGGATGCATGGCAGTGGTCCGCGACTAACGTGCGAGCATGCGGTCTGCCCACGCGAAAAACCGATCGGTCGCGGACTGTGCGCCATTTGCTCCTGGCGCTGTGCTTTCCAGGAAGGGTGTATTTGCTCCGTTGTTGGAATCTCTGCGTGGGCGGGGCGGAAGATATTTGTTGACGGGCTTGTATCCAAAGTCGGCCAAGAGATCGAAACCACCGCGGTCGTTCACGCTCTTGGAGACCGCACTGTCGGGATCGCCCAGGTCGCCGAAGGCCCGTGCCCCGGTTGGGCAGGCGCGAACACAGGCCGGTACGCGATCCTCTTCGTCAAGATTTTCGTTGTAGATACGGTCAACGCAAAGCGTGCACTTCTTCATGACGCCTTGTGCATAGTCGTATTCGCGGGCCCCGTAAGGACAAGCCCATGAGCAGAGCTTGCAGCCAATGCAGGTGTCTGGGTCGACAAGGACAATGCCGTCCTCAGCCCGTTTGTAGGAGGCGCCAGTCGGGCAAACCGTTACGCAATCGGGGGCCTCGCAATGAAGGCACGAGCGGGGAAAATGCAGCGTCAGGCTGGTTTCGCCATCGCCTATCTCATAGCCGTGAACTCGGTTGAGCCATGCGCCGTGGGGGTCTGAACCATAAGGGTCCTGATCGCTCAACGGCGCGGAATAACCACTCGTGTTCCACTCTTTGCAGCTGGTGACGCAAGCCTGGCATCCAACGCAGATATCGAGGTCGATGACGAGGCCGAGTTTTTTTTCGGTTGTTTGCGGAAGTGTCGTCATGGCCGGGCCTCGCGAAACTGGAGGCCATATTCCAGCTCGTCCGGCGGATCGACCAAGTGTGGAGCGCTGAGGGGTTCGAACTGCGGCCGGCTCTCATCGCCCGCCTCGGCCTTTTCGATCCGCACCCGCAAGTCGAACCAGGCTGCCTGACCGGTGATGGGATCGCTATTGGAATAGCGGTAGCCACCAGCGCGTTCAGGCAAGAGCTCGCCAATCAGATGATTGAGAAGAAACCCCTTTGTCGCTTCTGGTGCATCCTTGTCGAGGCTCCAGGTCCCCTTACGCTTGGCAATGGCGTTCCACGTCCAAACGGTGTGCTCGTTGGTTCCGTCCATCAGCGAAATCTGCGCCCTCACGCGGCCGAGGTGGCCCGTGATCCAGACCCAGTCGTCGTCAGCAAGACCCAGCTCATGCGCTTTCTGGCGATTGATGTAGAGCTTGTTTTGCGCGGTGATTTGGCGAAGCCAGGCATTTTGCGAGCCCCATGAGTGATACATGTGCATGGGACGCTGGGTGATGGCGTGGAGTGGAAATTCGCTCCCATCGAGGGCGGATTCCTCAAACGGTGCATACCAAAACGGTAGGGGGTCGAAATAGGTCTCGATCCGCTCGCGGTGGGTGTCAGGCGGTTGGATGGTGCCATGTCCGCACGCGGCCAAGCGAAACTTTTGCAAGGTCTCGCTGTAGAGCTGGAAAACAATGGGCTCGCTTGAGCCGATGAATCCAATGCCCTTTGCCCAATCGAGATAGTCGCGATTGGCATGCTTGTAAAATCGCATGTTTTCGGGGAGTTCGTGGTAGTGAAAACAGCCGTTCTCGATGTAGCGCTCAAGCTGATTTTTGTTGGGTGCGCCACGTCCATATTCGCCACCATCGGTGCCGCGCCAAGCGGCCAGTGGGCCGATGCCCGGAGCGCGCTCGTGATTGACGATGTAGTCTGAATAACCTCCCGGATAGCGTGGGTCGCCGGCATCGTCGACAAATCCCGGCAAGGCCAGACGGGCGCCGAGATCGAGCAGCACGTCTTGAAAGGGGCGCACGTCACGATCTGGGGCAACGACTGGTTGGCGAATGGCATCGGCGGGACCGTCTGCTTGCGATACCGGGCGGTCGAGGAGCGAGACGCAATCCCAACGCTCGAGGTATGTTGTGTCGGGAAGAACAAGATCGGCATAGGCGACCATCTCGGAATAGTAGGCATCGGAATAGATGATCTTCGGGATCTTGTACTCGTCGGTCTTTGGGTCCTTATCGGTCAGATGCCCCAAGACGGCCGGAACGTTCATCGAGGAGTTCCAGCTCATATTCGCCATGTACATGAAGAGCACATCGACAGGGTAGGGGTCGCCGAGGGCCGCGTTGGTGATCACCATATGCATGAGGCCGTGGGCGGCCATGGGGGCATCCCAAGAATAGGCCTTGTCGATCCGGGTAGGCACGCCCTGATCATCGATCAAAAGATCTTCCGGTCCCTCGATGAAGCCCAGCGGGGGGCCTGGCAGCGGCGTATCGGGTTTGACTTCGCCAGGCTTTCCGGTCGGTTTGACATGCGGCGGTATCAACTTGGGGAAGGGGGGCTTGTAACGAAAACCACCGGGGCAATCGATCGAGCCCAGCAGGATCTGCAGCAGGTGAATGAGGCGGCAGGTATGAAACCCGTTCGAGTGGGCCGAGATGCCGCGCATGGCATGCATTGAGACCGGGCGACCGATCATTTGGTCGTGCGCGCGGCCCGCCCAATCGGTCCACGGAACATCGAGCGTCACCTCCTTGTCGAAGGCGGCCTCGGCCAGCTCGGCTGCAATGCGGCGCACGGTGGCGGCCGGGATGCCGGTCTCGTCGGCAACGCGATCTGGCGCATAGTCCAGGCTCAGATAGCGGTCAGCGACGAGCTGAAAAGCGGGTACGGCTTTGCGGCCATTGTCGAGGGTGAAAGCGCCGACTAATGCCGGAGCGATGTCTATGCTCTTTGCGCTCGCGAACTCGCCCGACCCTTTGTCCCAGGCGAGGGGCTGGCCGTCGTCGTCACGAGCGAAGAGGCCATCGTCGTGGGCGCCGGGATTTTGAATGACCAGCCAGTGGGCGTTGGTGTAGCGTGCCAGGTAGTCGAGGTCGATCTTTTGGCTAGTCAGCAGCTCATGGATGAGCGCGGCGACGAACAGGCCGTCTGTGCCAGGGCGAATGCCAATCCATTCATCGGCGATGGCGCCATAGCCGGTTCGCACGGGGTTGACGACCACGACCTTGACACCGCGGGACTTAAGCTTGCCGAGCGCGCTTTTGATCGGATTGGAAGCATGGTCCTCGGCCACGCCCCAAAGCATGAAATACTCCGTCCGCTCCCAATCGGGCTCTCCGAACTCCCAAAACGAACCGCCAAAGGTGTAAAGGCCTGCGGCTGCCATATTAACGGAACAAAAACCGCCGTGTGCGGCGAAATTTGGGGTGCCGAACTGGCTTGCCCACCATCCCGTGAGTGCCTGGCTTTGATCGCGACCGGTAAAGAATGCGAGTTTTTTCGGATCCGTGCGACGGATCTCGCCGAGCCAGGATGTTGCCAAATCCAGCGCTTCCGTCCAGGAAATCTCACGAAATTCGCCCGAACCACGCTCGCCGACGCGCAGAAGTGGCGCACGAAGGCGTGCGGGCGAGGTGTGCTGCATGATGCCAGCAGAGCCCTTGCCGCAAATCACGCCCTTGTTTACCGGGTGGTCGCGATTGCCATCGATATAGCGAACCTCGCCATTTTGCAGATAGACGCGGATGCCGCACCTGCAGGCACACATGTAGCAGGTGGTGGTCTTGATATCGTCGGCGACCTTCGGGGAGGTGTCGATCTTTGGTTGCATCCAGTGTCCGTTCAGGCTGAGGGGCAAACGCCAGGAGCATAAGTGCTCGGTGCTCGAGTGCAAGCGTGATCGTCACGTCGAATTCGTCAAGCAAACTGCTGGGGGCGCTAATCTGTTAGTCATCATCTTCAAGGAACGTACGACGCGCTTCCAACTTAGCGCGCAGGCCCGAGAGATCGTAGCCGGCAGTCGCACAGCGGGAAATCAGCTCGTCACTGGCCAAGTTGGCGACATTGGCAAGCGCCCACAGCGCCGCCGCGCGACCGCCTGTCTTGCAGTAGGCATAGATTGGGCCCGGTAGGCTCTCGAGAAATTTACTGGTGGCGCGAACATGACTCTCCTGCGGGTTGAGATCCGCCAGCGGTACGTAGGCGAACTCGATATTTTCGGCGGCGGCCAAAGTGCCAATTTGTTCGGAGGTGGCGACCACACCGGCTTCGCCATCCGGCCGATTGCAGATGATGGACTTGAAGCCTTGCGCCGCCAGCGTGGCGACGTCTTCAGCGGTGAGGCTCGGTCCGACGAAAAGTTTGTCATCCAAAGGCTTTGGTAAGACCATATTGAAGGTTCCTCGGTTGCTGTTGAAAGTGCGAGGGTCAAGCGCTCGCGAGCAAAAGACGCTCCATGTATTTGAGCCCGGCAATGCCGCCGGCAACGATTGCCACAAACGTCAGCATTGAGCCAAGGGCGAGCGTTGAAAAACCAGTTATCGCTTGGCCGACGGTGCAACCAAGCGCGACCACGCCGCCAATGCCCATCAGCGTGGCGCCAAAGAGATTGCGGAGGGTGTCGGGAGTATCAGCGAATGTTGCGAGCTGGAAGCGGCCAACCATCTTGGCCGCGGTAAAGGCGCCGGCAAGCGCCCCTATGACGGTCGCAACGCCAAATCCCGGCACCACCTGGGCGGTGAAGCGTTGCAGCCATTCCAAGGTGTCGCCGGTTGGGCGGACGTAGGTGAGAGAAACCGGGCTCATCGGGGTGTCGGCGAATTCGTCATAGGCAAGACCCGTCAGTGCCCAACCCGCCACCACACATAGGCCGATGGTGACGCCCGCAAGAATATGCATCGCAGAACCACGGAAACTGCTGTCCCTAAAGCAATAGATCGCCAGGGCGGCGGCTATGAGCAGGGCGACGACGACACTTGCGGCAGACGATTCAAGGCCGGTGAGTGCCGCCAGCATGTCACCGACGCTTTGCGTGGCGAGGCCGGCATTGGAGAGGTCGATTGCCGTCATTTGCTGCAATTCAGCCCGCAGGGGACCGATGATCCCGCCGATGGTCATGTAGGCAAAGAGGCCGACGATCAACAACACCATGAGTGAGCGCAGATCACCGCCGCCGGCGCGCACGAGATTGCGACTGGTGCAGCCGCCCGCAAAGACCATGCCGAAGCCAAACATGAGACCGCCCAGCAGGTTGCCAAACCAGTTGAAACTTGGAGCCAAGTACATCGATTGGCCGAGATCGACAACGCCCATTTGCTGCAGCAACTGGGCGCCGACGATGGCCGTCGCCGCAGCCAGTAGCCAGGCGCGAAATCGGCGAAAGTCGCCGAATGTCAGAATGTCGGAGATCGAGCCCATCGTGCAAAAGTTCGTGCGATAGACGACAAATCCGAAAATGAAGCCGATGATGATGCCACCAACCGCGAGGTATGTCGGTGCGTCCTCGACAATCGCTTCGCGGAGCGTTTCCATGGACCCGGTTCCCCGATGCGGCTCGCGCTGGGCAGAGACCGCCATTTCAGAGTATTCTAACATTCTAATATAAACGAAACCGCAGAGCCGACGTCAAGTGCCTTCGCGCCGCTCATGCCGATTGCGCCCGCATATGCAACATGCTGAATTTATGGGGAATTTTTTTTGGCGCAACATGGTCGTTCGAAGGTCGATTGTGCCGCAACACCATTTCGCGCGTACGGCAGGGCAATCGGCAAGACCTGTCGACTGGCGCGGTACGCCCTTCCACCCCGCCAGGAACGACCAGCAAACAAGCGCCGAGCCAATGCTGCGCGGCGGACCCGAGGCTCGCTTGACAAGGCCCGGGCCGTTCGCTAGGCCGGTTCGATCCTCAGCTCCCGGGCGCGTAGCTCAGCGGGAGAGCGCTCGTCTCACACGCGAGAAATAGTTGATGCCACAAGATGTCAGAAATTGTCAATCTTGCATCAAAATCAACGTATTAGAATGACATGAGTTGCCGTGTGATGACAGGTCATGCTGCAAGAATGTGCCCCAACTAGTGACACCGATAAATAACCGTTGGCCGCCTTGAGCCATGATGAAGTTATCGGAGGTATTTGCGACCATTGACCGGTTCAAAGTGACGGGGCACGGCGACTCTCATCGGCTGGTTATTAATCTTCCCCATTTCATGTCTTTGCCAAAAAACATGGAGCGGGCTGCGAAAAGAGAGACCGACGGATTGATCGGGCTATTGAAGTTAAAGGTGTGCTTTTCCAATCTGGCTTGGAGTTCCGATGAATACCGCGCATAGATAACGGCGCGTATCATGATTGCTAACTCCTCTTAGTTTTCTTGGCACGTGCCCGGCGCGCTTCGATGACATCTGCATAGCCACGTCCGGCCTGGATGGTGTTGGCGAGATTGTAAAACTTCTCGGTCGTAGCGAAACTGCGATGGCCGAGGACTGCCGCGGCGATGCGCACATGCTCAGGTTCATGAACAGCGATTGACGTTGCTGCGCAATCGCGAAATAGGTGCGGATTGATTGGCACACCAAAGGCCTTGCTGGTGCGCTTGTAGATATTCAGTCTCATGGAGTGAGCAGCCAGCGGTGTAAAATAATACCCCACCCACAGCCGATCGCCAGTGTATTTGTCTCCGGCGAGCAATGGACGAAAATGATCCAGATAGGTTTGGAGCCCTGAGACAAGCTCAGTGGGGAACGCCACGTCAATCTGCTGACTTGTCTTTGTCTCACTCGCCTCGAAGACCAATCTCCATCCCGCGCCTTGCGGACGAAGATGCGTGCATATTCGAATGCTCGCGAAGTTGCGGATGCGGAACGGGCGCATGGCCAGGAGCGCGATTTGCAATCCGTCACGATAGACGGCCGCGTTCTTTCGGGCATTTGTCATCGGTCGCTTCAGCGCCTCGTCCATCAGCTGAAGTCCCAGTTCAACGAGGTCGGCAGGTTCCTTCAATCGGGCACGTTTTCGAGTGTTGTCCCACATTTGCGGTAGCCTGCGAATGGCACGGCGCAGCAACGTGCGGTCCATGGTCGGCTCCAGGACGGCCAGAGCGCGTTCAACGGAAATGAGCCTGTTCACAACGGACGCGGGGCTTACGCTTGCTTGAAGAGAGCGAATGTAGTCAAGCAGTCGATCCGGCGGCCAACGCTTGCCGGGATCGATATGCGGATCCAGCAAGTCGTTGGCATCCAGCCAGGCCAATCCGAACCCATATCCTTGTTGAACCGTTGCAATGGTTGCCGGACGCCAACGAACGCATGGGCACGTGGCGTCCAGGAGATCCCTGATGGCGAAGGTTGCGTTCCATCGTGCTTGATCCAGCGCGGGCCATTTCGAGAAAGGCAGTGCGGAACAACGATCAGACACGGTCGCCACCTCGACGCCGACCGGTTTGACGACTCTCTGCGCGACGCTTGGCGATGTGTTGATCGTAGTGTTTGACGACCTCAGCGGTCTCCATTCCGGCATAGAACTGGATCGTCGTCTCGATCGACTTGTGATCGAGAAGTTGTCGAACCACCTCATGGCCCGCCGGGTTCTCCTTGAGGTAAAAGAAGCCAGCCAGATGGCGAAACTGGTGGGGCGTCAGACGGACACCGACCTCGTTCTCAACGAAGTCTGCGATTTGAGCGCTGAGCCCTGGTTTTACCAAGTGCGACTTGCCGCGACCAGGAAGCAAATAGGAGTTCGGCATCCGCATGAAACAGGGGCGGACATGCTCAAGGTAATAGTCCAGCAACTCCACTGTGGACGTGGGCAGGACGAATTCGATCACTCTGTCGTTCTTGTCCACGTTCGCTGGGAAATGCAGATGCACGCGCCTCGAGCGTCCTGCACCCACTTCGATGAGGTTTTCTTCGATGTCGATCTGAGCCAAATTCTGACAGCGTATTGGCGCTACGATGAGCAGTTCGGTGGCCACCGCGTTGCGAAATCGGACAACGTCGATATGAGTCAACTTTGGCTTGCGCTTAAGTTGATGGATCACGCGACGGGGTGTCTCCAAAAACTTGGCCGCCAGTTCCTCATCCTCAAACTGCCTCAGCGTGGCACGGTTCTTCTCGGTCATGCCGTGGCGGCCTGGGTTGAGGTTGTTTCGCATCAGTTGAAGCGCCCGGAGGTGTTCCGGCTCGACATGGACTCAATGTCTGGCGAGGGTGCAGAGCAGCTTGGCCATTTGGTGCACATGTGGGGTCGGCTTTTGACCCGACCGTTCGAGCAGAAAGCGTAAGCCCTCCTTCGCTGTTTCAATCTCGATGAGGTCGGCAATGCAGGTGACGGTGTCGGGTCTTCGTCCGCGATGGACAAGTGCCGACGCGAAGGACTTTAATTGACGCCTACGTGTTTCGGCGCTGACTGGTTTGATGGACTTGCGGCTGGTTTGTGATAGGGGATCGGGGCTGACGGCTTCTGCAACCATGGCGTCAACGTCATCGCACAGTGATTTTGGGAACGTGGCCCAGGGCAGTGAATACCAGTCGCGGCGATCTTCCACCGTGACAGGGCTCAGTTGCAGCTGCGGGCATCGTTCTATCAAGTGGTTCCACGAACGACAGGTTGCCAAGTAAATATTGCGCG
>JAUVMS010000429.1 GCA_030600135.1 Hyphomicrobiales bacterium
TCAACGCACGAAACGCGACGCCCGAGCTTATGCGGTTCGTCTAACGGACACCGGGCGTGGCGTGCTTGATTCGGCCTCACCCGCTGCAGCACACGCCGATGAGCGAATCTTGGCGACACTATCGCCGAAGCAACGCGATCAATTTATCGAAGCACTGAACAAGATCGTGTCTTCGTCCGAAGGCCAAGTATCGCCTGAAGCAAGTCTGGAAGGTGGCATGTAGCACCTTCTCGAACGGTCAAGAGGGCGTTGGCCGGGAGGCACTATCTTCCGGTCGGCGCCCTTTTTCGTTGCAATGGCGTCTTGCCACCCTCGCTCTTGCGCAAGTTTTCGATGATGGGCAGCAAAGTCGTGTTGATCGTGCCGTTGTCGATCGGCCCGATGTGCTTGTGAACAATGCGGCCCTCGCCGTCGATGATGAACGTTTCCGGCACCCCGTAGACGCCGAAATCAATCGCCGTGCGGCCGGCACGATCAGCGCCAACACGGTCAAACGGATTTCCATAACGGCCGAGAAAGCGCCTCGCCCCTTCTGGCGCATCCTTGTAATTGATACCCGAAAGAGCGGTGCCGGAAAGCTCCACAAGACGCATGAGGAAGGGATGTTCTTGGTGGCACGGTACGCACCAGGACGCCCAGACGTTGACAATGCTCAATTTGCCCTTGGCGAGATCGCTGCTTGAAAGCCCGGGAATCGGTTTGCCGCGATCCTGCAACCCGTCGACCGCCGGCAACTCGAAGGCCGGCACGCGTTTGCCAATAAGCGCTGATGGAAGACGCGACGGATCGCCTGTCTGCAGTGCAAAGAAGAGCACGCTTGCGAGGCCGACGAAGGCGAGAACCGGCAGCAACACGAGCCCGAGCCGGTTCGACCTGGCACTCGGCTGCCCGGCTTCCTCGCCGTCGTGTGCAACTCTCACATCGCCGTCCGCCATCAGTTACCGTTCTCCGGCTTTGCTACCGGGCGTCGTCGCCGGCCCTCGCTTTCGAGGCGAGCCAGTGTTTCCCTAAGTGCACGACCATCCAAAATGACCCAGGTAATCAGACCCCCTATGACCATCGCAGCAGCGCCGTAGGTGGCCCAGATGAAGGTTGCATGTGGACCGAGATCAAACATTAGCACCTCACTCTGCCGGTTGCGCTTGATGTGCGGCCGCGCGCTCAACCCGCATAATGCGCGTCGCGGCAATCTTGCGACGCAGAATCTCGTTTCGCATGGCCGCGAGATGGAGCGTCAGGAACAGGCAGATAAATGCCACCGCCATGACAAGCAGCGGCCATAGGATCGACGAATGCACAGCCGGTCCTCCTATCTTGAGGACGCTCGAGGGCTGGTGCAGCGTATGCCACCATTCGACGGAAAACTTGATAATCGGCAAGATGACCGTTCCAACCAATGCCAAAATTGCCGTCAATCGAGCGGCAAGCGCCTCGTCGTCGACGGCCCGCCGGAGCGCGATGAGACCGATATAGAGGAAAAATAAGATCAGCACCGACGTCAGCCGGGCATCCCAAACCCAATAAGCTCCCCACATCGGTCGCCCCCAAAGTGAACCAGTCACCAGTGCGAGCAACGTGAAAGCAGCACCGATGGGAGCCGCCGCCTTGGCCGAAACATCGGCCAACGGATGGCGCCAAACCAAGAGCACGAAGGACGAGAGCGCGATGACGCCATAGCACATCATTGCAAGCCACGCCGATGGGACATGCACAAACATGATCCTTACGGTCTCGCCTTGCTGATAGTCAGGTGGCGCGACGAAGAAGGACACGTAAAGGCCGGCAAGGAAAAGCAGGACCGTCGCGCCGACAAGCCACGGCATGAGAGTGGCCGAAAAGGCCATGAATTTGTTCGGATTGGCAAAGCGCTGCATGGTCAATGTTTGGGTATACCGTTCTCCAGGTCGTACTTTGTTTTCCAGCTCGACCCGCAAAAGTCGCAGACCATGGTCGTCATCGCACAATTCGAATGCGAACCAACCCTGTCGAGCCTAACGCCGCAACACACACTGCTGTAGTGCGTTCGGCGCAATTGCGCAATTCGTAGACGATCCAAAATCCTCCGCCAGCCGTAAATTTGTTGTCAGTCAATTCCGCTGGCGTTCACCTTCCTGGTAAGGGCGTTGCGTCAATCGTCCAAGTACACGATTTTGCACTATCAATTTCGCCACAGTTGTGCTGAGAAGTTAATTAGACAAGCCCCCGAAGTAACGGAGACTACAGATGAAGGGCGACAAGGCGGTATTAGACCATCTGCAACAGGCACTGTCGATGGAGTTGACTGCCGTGCGACAATACTTGTTCCATTCTCATCTTCTCGCGGACTGGGGCCTGGATAAGCTTGCGTTGAAGATGAAGGACGAGATGCACGAGGAGCTTGGTCACGCCGATCGGCTGCTGGCACGCATCATGTTCCTCGAAGGCGAGCCGGAACTGGCGGGCAACGGCAGCGTCGCTCGTCCACAGTCTGTCAAGGACATGTTCGAGGCAGATCTGCGCGACGAATACGAAGCTCGGACCTACTACACGACCGCCGCAGATACCGCCTACAAGGCAGGCGACCTCGGTTCCCGCGAACTCTTCATCGATTTGATACGCGACGAAGAAGGTCATATCGACTGGATAGAATCCCAAATCAACCTTTTGAACCGCTTGGGCGAAGCGAACTACACAATGATGCAGGTCGCAGATGGGACTGGCGAAGTCTGACGGAGCACAACTCGGGCTCAGAGCTGGAGCCTGAGTGCTGCGGCCGCCGCAATCGGTGCTAGCACCAGGCTGGCAAGTGTTATGGCCGATAAAATCAAGAACGGCGGCCAAAAGGGAGCCGGCCCAGTGATCGACGCGCTGACGGCCGACACGCCAAAAATCAAAACCGGCACGTAGAGCGGCAGAATCAAGAGCGAGAGCAAAAGCCCGCCACGGTTGACCCCGAGCGTTAGCGCGGCGCCGATCGCGCCGATGAAACTTACCGCCGGCGTGCCAGCGATCATCGTCGCGAATAGCGGTCCGTATCCAGCGCCATCGAGATTGAGCATGAGCCCGAGCAACGGCGCCAAGAGCGCGAGCGGTATGCCGGTCATGAGCCAATGGGCAAAAGCCTTCGCCGCCACGACAAGCTCGAGCGGCAAGGGCCCGAGCGCCATGATCTCCAGCGTTCCGTCTTGCTTGTCATTGAGAAAAATCCGATCGACCGAGAGCAGCGCCGACAACAGCAACGCCACCCACAAGACGCCCGCAGCAACGCGCGACAAGAGCTTGAGATCCGGGCCGAGACCGAGCGGCAGAACCGCTACGACGATCAGATAGAACGCGAGCACCGTCCCGGTAGCACCGCCTTCACGCCAGGCGAGCCCCACATCGCGGCGCACAAGCTCAACAAACGCGCTCATGCTGCCTCCCGAGCTCGAGTTCATTGCCGAGATCCATTGCGAGCGGCATATGGGTTGCCGCAATGACGATGCCGCCGCGCGCCAGGTGCTCGTTCACGACATCGCCCATGACGGCCTGCGACTGACTATCGAGCGACACCGTCGGCTCGTCCAGCAGCCAAATCGGGCGCTCAGCCACAAGCAATCTCGAGAGCCCCAATCGTCGCCTCTGGCCTGCCGATAGA
>JAUVMS010000428.1 GCA_030600135.1 Hyphomicrobiales bacterium
GATCTTCGAACCAGCGCTCGTCCCCGCTCGCGCGCCGACGCTTCCAGACATGAAACGTTTCCCGGCTGACGCCAAAACGCCTGGTCAGCGCAGCCGCCGAGAAAGCGCCCGTATCGTAGGCCCGGAACAGCGCGATACGCTCTTCCATCCGACAGGTCTCCATGAACGGCATCGCCCGAATCTCCCCACTTCGAGCAATGATTGTGACCTGTCAGCAATGCTCCCCGTCTATTCTGTCAGGGATGTGCCTGGTCGTACCGTTGGCGCTCGCCCGGTGCGCTATGATGCGAGCGAAACGCGCAAAGTGGCGGGGGTCGAAAGTGTGATGGGGCTACCCATCTCGATCATGCCGGCCAAATTTGCTCCGCTCGGCGGTATCGCCGTGATCGCATCAAATACCTATGCCGCTATCAAGGGGCGTGACGCACTCAAGATCGAGTGGGCCGACAGCCCTCACTCGAAATTCAACACAGAGGCTTACAAGGCCGAGATGTCGGCGACGGCCAAGAAGCCGGGCAAGGTGTTGCGCCAAGAGGGCGACGTCGATGGCGCGTTCTCAGCCGCGACCAAAACTTTTGCGCAGGAGTATTATCAGCCACATATGGCGCACGCGACAATGGAACCGCCGGCTGCGGTCGCAAACGTGGCGAACGGCAAGGCCGAGATCTGGGCGCCGGTCCAATCGCCCTATGGCGCACGGAAGGACATCGCCGCCGCGCTCCACATGAACGAGGCCGATGTGCGGGTCAACGTCACGCTGCTCGGCGGTGGTTTCGGTCGCAAATCGAAATGCGACTTCGCGATCGAAGCGGCACTGCTCAGCCAGAAGATCGGCGCGCCGGTCAAGGTGCAGTGGACCCGCGAGGACGATATCCGGCATGGCTTTTATCACACCACCTCGGTGGAGCGGATCGAAGCTGCTCTCGACGCCGGGGGCAAGGTAACCGGATGGCGGCATAATTCCGTCGCACCGTCGATCCTCTCGACGTTCGCGCCGGACAGCGGCCATCAGTTCTTCATCGAGACCGGCATGGGCCATGTGGACATGCCGTTCGAGATCGCCAACGTGCGGTGTGAAAACGGTAAGGCCATGGCGCACACGCGCGTCGGCTGGTTCCGCTCCGTGTCGAACATCCCGCGCGGCTTTGCGGTTCAATCATTTGCTTCGGAACTGGCCCATGAGCTTGGCCGGGACGAAAAAGAAGTGCTGCTGGAGCTCATCGGTTCCGACCGCAAGCTCAATCCCAAATCGCAAGGATTTCCGGACGATTTCTGGGATTACGGCGAAACCTACGATGAGTACCCGATCGATACCGCGCGTTTGAAAAACGTCCTTAATCTCGCCGCGGACAAGGCCGGTTGGGGCAAGTCGCTGCCCACGGGCGAGGGCATGGGGCTGGCCGTGCATCGCTCCTTTGTCACCTACGTCGCCACGGCGGTCCGGGTGAAGATCGTCGACGGCAAGATCCGAGCGCCGGAAATCCACCTGGCGGTCGACTGCGGTTTCGCCGCCAATCCAGAGCGGATTCGCAGCCAGATGGAGGGAGCCGGCGTGATGGGAATGACGCTTGCGCTCTACGGCGGGCTGACATTCAAGAATGGAGCCGTCGCGGAATCGAATTTCCACGACTATCAGATGGTGCGCTCTGACAATTTCCCCGAAACCGTCCACACGCACATTGTCAAGCACCCGTTCTCGGTCCACGCCTCCGGTGTCGGTGAACCAGGCGTGCCACCGATTGCGCCAGCGATAGCGAACGCGATCTTCAACGCCACTGGTAAGCGTCTTCGGGACCTACCGTTTGGTGATACAATCGAGACTTAGTAAGACAGTCGACCGCGAATTCGAAGGGCCGGCCATGCGCTGGCCCCTCTCCTTTTTGGGTCATGATCGCTGGTCCGGCCGATCAAAACCTTCTAGCAGGTGTTGCAAGTGGTTATCGCTCCGATTGGCCAAAGGCCTGGCGCAGCACCGTGTAGCCAACCGCCGTGCTTGCCAGCGAGCCAATGATAACGCCGAGACGAATAGGCGCATCGAAATCGGAATGCTCGAACGCAAGCGATCCGATGAAGAGGCTCATGGTGAACCCAATGCCCGTCAGACAGGCCACGCCATAGAGCGATTGCCATGTTGCGTCGCGCGGCATACTGGCGAGTTTGAATGTAATTGCCAGCCAGATGACGCCAAAGACACCAATTTGCTTGCCCACGAACAGACCGAGCGAGATGCCGAGTTTCACCGGCTCAACCAGTGCCGAAAGTCCCATGCCGGCAAACGAAACTCCAGCGTTGGCGAATGCAAAGAGCGGCAGCACCGCGAAAGCGACCCAAGGATGCAACGCGTGTTCGGCCCGCTTGAGTGGCGGCTCCTCAGAACTCGGTGCGGTACGCAGGGGGACCGCGAGGGCGGTTACGACACCGGCAAGAGTTGCATGAACACCCGACTTGAGCACCAGCACCCAGATAACGATGCCGAGCAAGACGTAGGGCGCCAGCCGCTTGACGCCCGCGAGATTGATCGCCGATAGCGCAACCAGCACGACCGCCGCCCCCGCGAGGGCTTCGACGGAGAGTTCCTTGGTGTAGAACAAGGCAATGATGATGATTGCGCCCACGTCGTCGAAAATCGCAATTGCCAACAACAGCGCCTTTAGCGATGTCGGTACACGGTTGCCAAGCATCGAAAGAACCGCAAGCGCGAACGCGATATCGGTGGCCGCGGGAATCGCCCAGCCATCGAGGTTTTCGGGATTGCTCCAGTTGAATGCCACATAGACGAGCGCAGGCACCGCCATGCCGCCAACCGCCGCAACGCCAGGCAGCACGATCCTCGATGGGCTCGACAGTTCGCCCTCGACGAACTCCCGCTTCATCTCAAGCCCGACCAGGAAGAAAAAGATCGCCATCAAGCCGTCGTTGATCCACAGCAAGAGCGGTTTGGCGATCTCGAGCGCGCCAACGCGGATTTCCAGACGGGTATCCAGGAATCCGGTGTAGTGCGATGCCAACGGAGAGTTCGCCAGCAGCAGCGCCAGAACCGAGGCCCCGATGAGCATAATTCCTCCGGCGGTCTCGAGCCGGAAGAACTCGCGGATCATCTCTGAATATCGGTATGGTGGACGGGTCGTGTCGGTGGACATTTTGCAGATAACACTCGTGAACAATGGGCAATTCAGACTATTGCCCAAACGAACCCGACAAATAAAGGGCTACTTACAGCAAAAAAATATCCGTATACACGGGTAACATTAGTGGTGCCCGTGCAGAATTAAGAGACTACTTGGTCAATCTGGTGAGCAATCAACACTTTCGACAAAGACACGTTGCTTGTAAGCCGGTATGGCGCGACGCCAAGCCCGAGTCACGCCACTTCAATGCCGTACTCGCCGCCGGACGCCATGAGCCATTCGGCGAACGACCCCGCCATACTGCGAAAAAGCTGGATCTCGTAGGTCGGTGCATCATCGAGCTGGGACAGATGCACGCCCATGTGAGCGATCTGCGTCAGGGCGCAATTGCCTGGGCCGAATTGATCGCGATGCAAGTCCACACAGGTCCCCTTCGCAAGCACCGCGGGCGTCTTGGCGCCCACGATGCGTACTGCAACAAGGCCGTGA
>JAUVMS010000359.1 GCA_030600135.1 Hyphomicrobiales bacterium
ATCAACGACAGCGAACCAAAGTCGTCCTTCTAATGCAGCCCTCGGTCACGCCAACCCTGTCGTTCAATGGCGTTACCAAGCGGTTTGGATCCCTTATCGCCAACGACAGCATTTCGCTGTCGTTGGCGCAGGGTGAAGTGCTTGCACTGCTCGGCGAAAATGGTGCCGGCAAGACCACTTTGATGAACATCCTGTTCGGCCACTATGTGGCTGATGAGGGAACCATCGCAGTAGATGGCAAGCCCCTGCCACCAGGCTCGACGGAAGCGGCCATCGAAGCTGGCATCGGCATGGTGCATCAGCATTTCACCCTTGCTGAAAACCTGACAGTCCTGGAAAATATCACCTTGGGCACGGAGAGCCTGTGGTCGTGGCGGCAGAACACGGCGGCGGCAAGGGCGAAGCTCGCACGGATGTCCGAAGAATTCGGCCTCCAAATCGATCCTGACGCTCCGGTTGGCGCGCTGTCGGTTGGCGAGCGCCAAAGGGTCGAGATCCTAAAAGCGCTTTATCGCGACGCCCGAATACTGATCCTCGACGAGCCAACGGCGGTCCTGACGCCACAGGAAACGGACAACCTGTTCGCCACCCTAAAGAGCCTCACGCTCAAGGGCTTGGCGGTTATTTTCATCTCACATAAGCTCCACGAAATCCTGGCGGTCAGTCATCGTGTCGCCGTGCTCCGCCGTGGTGCCCTCGTCGGTTCAATCAAAACAGCTGATGCCGACAGAAATCTATTGGCCGAGATGATGGTTGGCCACACAGTCACCCGCCCACGCCTTGAGCCTATGGAGGCCGGCGAGCCTGTGCTCGAACTGGCGAACCTGACTGTCAGCAACAGAGAGGGTCGCAATCTCCTCGAAAACACGACGCTCACCATCCGCGCGCACGAGATCCTCGGCATCGCCGGTGTTGCAGGCAATGGCCAACGCGCGCTCGCTGACGTGCTTTCGGGCCTGGCGCAGCCGACGAACGGCAATGTCACCCTGTTTGGCAAGTCGATTGCGAGGGCCAGCCCCGCCGCCATCGTCGAGCAAGGCGTCGCCCGTATCCCCGAAGATCGCCACGCCTTCGGCATCATCGGCGATATGCAGGTTTGGGAAAACCTCATCAGCGAAGACTTGCGAACGGAGGATATATCAAAGCTCGGCTTCGTCATCGACAAATCGGCGGCCGTATCACGGTCCGAAGAATTGCTTGAACGTTTTGATGTGCGCTGCGAAGGCCCGCACGCGCAAACAAAGCTCCTGTCGGGCGGCAACATGCAAAAGCTCATTTTGGCGCGGACGCTGTCGCGAAAACCATCATTCATTTTGGCAAACCAGCCTGTGCGCGGATTGGACGAAGGGGCCATTGCCTATGTCCAGACCCTTCTCCTCGAGGCCCGTACCCGCGGTGCCGGGATCCTGCTGATATCGGAAGACCTCGATGAATTGCTGGCTTTGTCCGACAAGATTGCCGTGATCTACCACGGCCGGATCAGCGAGGCCTTCGAGCCAGGGGCCAAATCCTTCCCCGAGATAGGACTGATGATGGCTGGAGAGGTGGCGGCCACAGCCGGTCGCATTGTGGTCGGCGGCAAAGCTCGAGCGGACCACCATGCTGATTGAGCCGAGACAATCCGTTTCCGCCCTGGCCTCCGCACTTGCCCCGGTCGTTGCCATCATGGCGACATTGTCTCTCTGCTCGGTCTTGATTATCTGGACCGGAACACCTGTGCTCAACGCCTACTATTTGCTGTTCAAGGGTGCATTCGGATCTGGTTTTGCGATCAAGGAAACACTGACGCGATCAATCCCGCTGATCTTCACTGGCCTCGCCGTCGCCATCGCCTTCCGGGCCAAGTTCTATAACATCGGGGCGGAAGGCCAGCTCTATTGCGGCGCGCTGGCGGCGACGGTTTTCGGCACCGGACTGATCACGCTTCCACCCGCCGTGATGATCCCATTCCTAATTGTCGTTGGCGCATTGGCAGGTGGCGCGTTGTTGATTGTACCGGTGCTGTTGAAGACACGCCTGAATGTCGACGAAGTCGTCACGACACTCCTTTTGAACTTTATTGTGCTGTTGCTGGTGAGCTACCTGATTGAGGGGCCCTTGCGCGACCCAGGAGCACTCGGATGGCCGCAGGCCGCATCGATCATCGACCAAGGGGTCTTCCCCAAACTCTTGGCCCGTGGACGCCTGCATGCTGGGCTGTTGTTCGCCATCATCGCGGCTGTGCTTGTTTGGGCGATGATGAAATTCACCGTGCTCGGCTATGAGATCCGGGCCGTGGGGTATAATCCCAAAGCGGCCAATTTTGCAGGCATCAGCGTCAATCGCACCGTGATCATCACCGCCATGCTGTCGGGTGGTTTGGCGGGGATCGCGGGCGTGAGTGAAGTTGCCGGACTAAAGGGCTATCTGACACTCGACCTCTCTCCAGGTTTTGGCTACACCGGTATCGCCGTCGCGATGTTGGCGCAGCTGCACCCGCTCGCCGTCGTCCCGTCCGCCCTGTTTCTCTCCGCCGTTTATGTCGGTGCCGACGCCATGAGCCGGGCCGTCAACATCCCAACCTATATCGCGGACGTCCTTGTCGGCGTTTCGGTTCTGGCAATACTCGTGAGCGTCATGTTCACACGCTACCGAATCCGGTGGAGCTAGAGATGACGATTGCGGAATTTGAAGGGGGGAAGTTTTGAGCGATATTCTCGATATCCTCCTGACGGCAGGTTTCTGGGCTGCCACGATCCGCATCGTCAGTCCCTTGATTTTCGGCACGCTCGGCGAGCTGATTTGCGAACGTGCAGGCGTTCTCAATCTCGGGATCGAGGGCATCATGACCGTTGGCGCCATGGCCGGCTGGATGTGGGTCTATCAAGGCGGTGACCTTTGGACCGGCGTCCTCTTTGCCGCCTTCGTCGGTGCCATCTTCGGCCTGCTTCATGCCGGGTTCACAGTCCATCTCGGTCTGTCCCAGCATGTATCGGGGATCGGCATTACATTGTTTGCATCGTCGCTCAGCTACTTCGTCTATCGCATGCTACTGCCCAATGCGACGACGCCACCAAAAATCAAACCGTTCGAAAGTGTGCCCATCCCAATTTTGTCCGACATACCGTTTGTCGGCGAAGCGCTGTTCACCCAGTCGCCACTAACCTACCTCGCGTTTCTCACCGTGCCGGCGGTCTGGTATGTGCTCTATCGCATGCCGGTCGGCCTCGCCATTCGCATGGCGGGCGAAAACCCCATGGCGGTCGAAGCTCAGGGGATCAACGTCCTAAGCATTCGCACAGGCGCCGTGATGGCCGGCAGCGCGCTGATGGCCATCGGTGGCGCCTTCATCACCATGTCCTGGTTCGACGCCTTTTATTTCGGCATGATCAACGGGCGCGGCTGGATTTGCGTGGCCCTGGTCATCTTCGCCTCCTGGAAGCCGGGCAAGGCTTTGATCGGCGCTCTGCTTTTTGCTGGTCTCGAGGCTATGCAGGTCCGCGCTCAGCAGGTCGCGGGTGCCGCCATACCCTACCAGTTTTTCTTGATGCTGCCCTATCTGCTGTCGATTGTCGCCATGGTCTTCATGGCCAGGCGGGCCCGTTATCCACAGGCGCTGCTCGTCCCCTTCCGACGTGGCGAACGGATATAGCGGGAGGTGGGACGCGTGCGGCCTAGGATTGCAAACGACGTGAGTGGACCAAAATAGTGCAGGACAACCATAGGGAGTGCGCCGAATGCTGACCGACATCGACCACAAATTTCTTCGCATGGCCTATGACGAGGCCAAAGCCGGCTATGACGAAGGTGGTTGCCCGATCGGCAGCGTTCTTGCCGAAGGTGACCGGCTTGTCGCCCGGGGGCGTAATCAGCGGGTTCAGCAGGGCGACCCCATTGCCCACGGTGAAATGGATTGCCTGCGCAATGCGGGTCGGCAAAAATCCTACCGCAACATGACGATCTATACGACGCTCAGCCCCTGCATGATGTGCACCGGCGCCATCCTGCAATTCAACATTCCCCGCGTCGTCGTCGGCGAGGCGCAAAATTTTCCAGGTAACCACGGCCTGCTTCGCGAGCATGGCGTCGAGGTGCTGATCGCCGATGATCCCGACTGCATCGAACTCATGCGCCGCTTCGTCGCTGAAAAACCGGAGCTTTGGCTTGAGGATATTGCCGAGAACTGAGTGTTGGACCGTTGTCCAACAGTCAGCCAAGATTGATGCTCCAATTGTGGGTCTTTTGTTGGTCCGCGAGGTACGGTGCGCCGTTTATCCGCGCCTGAACGCAAACTAAGAAACCCAAACCACGGCCCCGGCCAGTTCGCTCCCCGCCGGAGCTGCTCAAGTAGGGCGACCGCCCGATAGCAGTCCGGCGCCGCCGCGCAAGCGGCAAACTAAGAAAGTGGCGCCAGGGGCCGAAGGCCCTGAACGCAAACATCAAAAACACAGCTCACAACTAATCCGGCC
>JAUVMS010000020.1 GCA_030600135.1 Hyphomicrobiales bacterium
GATCTACGACGAATGGATGCAGTCGGGGACGTTCCGCTGCGGACAGCCTGACAGGCTCGCAAAAGGCGCTCAGCCTTATTGCATCGTCATACCGCCGCCCAACGTTACTGGCTCACTGCATATGGGCCATGCCCTCAACAATACATTGCAAGACGTATTGGTCCGCTTCGAGCGCATGCGGGGCAAGGACGTGCTGTGGCAGCCGGGAACGGACCACGCCGGCATCGCCACACAGATGGTGGTTGAACGCCAGCTGTTGGAAAAGCAAGAGCCCGATCGTCGATCAATGGGGCGGGAGGCGTTCGTCGATCGGGTTTGGCAATGGCGTGAGGAATCCGGTGGCACGATCATCAACCAACTCAAACGGTTGGGGGCTTCCTGCGATTGGGAGCGCGAGCGCTTCACCATGGACGAGGGTCTGAGCAGCGCCGTCCTCAAGGTCTTCGTCGCGCTCTACCGGGAAGGGCTGATCTATCGAGATAAACGCCTGGTCAATTGGGACCGTGTACTGGTCACGGCGATTTCCGACCTTGAAGTGGTTCAGGTCGAGACCAAGGGACATCTTTGGCATTTCAAGTATCCGCTGAAGGACGATCCCAATCGGTTCATCGTGGTCGCGACGACACGGCCCGAGACGATGTTGGGCGATACGGCGGTTGCGGTGCATCCGGACGACGAGCGATACAAGTCCTTGATCGGTAAGACGTGCGTTCTGCCGTTGGTCGGGCGAGAAATTCCTATCGTTGCCGACGAATACGCCGATCCCGAGCAGGGCTCCGGTGCCGTCAAGATAACGCCGGCGCACGACTTCAACGATTTTGAGGTCGGGCGGCGTCACGATCTGGAACTGATCAATATTTTCGACGAGCATGCCGAGCTCAACGACAATGTGCCCGAGGCCTACCGCGGGCTACGGCGGTTCGATGCCCGCAAACGAGTGGTATCGGATCTCGAGGCGCTTGGTCTGGTCGACCAGATCGAGGATCACGAGCACTCGGTTCCCTATGGCGATCGCTCGAACGACGTCATCGAGCCGTGGCTAACCGATCAGTGGTACGTGAAAGCGGACGTGCTGGCGAAGCCCGCTATCGAGGCGGTCGAGGACGGTCGCACCAATTTTGTTCCGGGCAACTGGGCAAAGACTTACTTCGAATGGATGCGCAATATCCAACCGTGGTGCATTTCGCGTCAGCTTTGGTGGGGCCACCAGATTCCGGCCTGGTATGGCCAGGACGGGGAGATTTTTGTCGCCGAGACAGAGGCTGAGGCGCAAGCGCTGGCCGATGCCCATTATGGCAAAGAGGGCACGTCACTCGCGCGTGATCCGGATGTCCTCGACACCTGGTTTTCATCCGCGCTTTGGCCGTTTTCCACGCTCGGTTGGCCGGAAGAGACGGCTGAGCTCAAACGCTACTATCCGACGGATGTCCTGGTTACCGGGTTCGACATCATCTTCTTCTGGGTCGCGCGGATGATGATGATGGGGCTCCATTTCATGAAGGAGATCCCGTTCCACACGGTTTACATCCATGCCCTGGTCCGCGACGAGAAGGGCCAGAAGATGTCTAAGTCCAAGGGCAACGTGATCGATCCTTTGGGGCTTATTGACACTTATGGTGCCGACGCGTTGCGGTTCACGCTGGCGGCCATGGCAGCGCAAGGGCGCGATATCAAGCTTGCGACCTCGCGGGTCGAGGGCTATCGCAACTTCGCAACCAAGCTATGGAACGCGGCGCGTTTTGCGGAGATGAACGAGTGCGTCAACGTCGGGAAATTCGATCCGGCGCGGGCGAGCGGCACGCTCAACCAGTGGATCGCCGGAGAGACGCAGCGCGCCTCGATCGCCGTCACCGACGGCATATTGACCCATCGTTACAGCGAGGCGGCGGCGGCAATCTATCATTTCGTCTGGCATGTCTTCTGCGATTGGTACTTGGAGTTGGCGAAACCTGTGCTTGTGGGCGCCGACGAGGAGGCTAAAGCCGAAACGCGGGCGATGACGGCGTGGGTGCTCGATCAAATCCTAAAACTTCTCCACCCGTTCATGCCGTTCATTACCGAGGAGCTTTGGGCGCATCTTTCAGTGCATGGGCCTGCCCGCGAGACGATGTTGATATTGGCGGATTGGCCGGAGCTTGAGGGGTTGGAAAACAGTGAAGCCGATGCGGAGATCGGTTGGATTATTCGTCTGGTTGCGGATGTCCGCTCGGTTCGCTCGGAAATGAACGTTCCAGCCGGTGCCAAGGTGCCCCTAGAGCTGATCGGCGTGGCCGAGGAGACGCGAGAGCGGGTCGAACGTCATGGCGATACGATCAAGCGATTGGGCCGTTTGGAGAGCATCTTGCAGGCGAAAGACGTCTCCGAGGGTGCGGTGCAACTGGTGGTCTATGGCGAGACTTTTGCGATGCCTCTCGAGGGGGTTGTCGACATTGCCGCCGAGGCCGCCCGCCTAAAGCGTGAGATCGAAAGAGCCGGGGCCGAAATCCAAAGGTTTGAAAAGAAACTGTCGAACAAGCAATTCACGGCCAAGGCTCCGGCGCATGTCGTTGAGGAGCAGCGCGGGCGTAAAACCGATGCCGAGGCGACGGTGGCCCGGTTGCAGGACGCCCTAAAGCGGATCGCCGGCGGCGAGCAATGAGAGTGGTGGGCCTTAGGTGCCGATGTCGATATGTACCTTCCCGATCACTACCGCGTCGATGATCTGGGTGCTATCCACGCCCTCATGCGTGCGCGACCCTTTGCAACAATAGTCACGCAAGGACAATCCGGTCTCGAGGCAAGCCATGTGCCGACGCTCTTGAAGGCCGACGAAGGCGAGCACGGCGTCATCGAGATGCACCTGGCGCGGGCCAACCTGCAATGGAAGCAAGCGCAGGCTGGGCACGAGGCACTGGTCATATTTGGCGGGCCAGAGGCCTATATCCGACCCGGCTGGTATCCCACCAAGCAGGAGACCGGCAAGGTCGTGCCGACCTGGAACTATGCGGTCGTACACGCCCACGGTCGAGCCGAGGCGATGCCATCCAAGGAGTGGTTGGCGCGTCATGTTGCGGAACTGAGCGCGTCACTGGAGGAGCGCTATGCGGCGCCATGGTCGACCGACGACGCGCCAGAAAGTTTCATCGACGTGATGGTGAGAGGAATTGTCGGCTTGCGCTTCGAGATTAGCCGTCTCGAGGGGAAGCTCAAACTCAACCAGAACAAGACCGAGAACGACCAGATTGGGACCATCGATGGCTTGCGGCAGCGGGCCGAGGGCGGCGATCTGGAAATTGCGGAACTGATGACAAACGGCCGAGATACGTCGCTCGACGGGTAGTACGTCGCTCCGCCGCTGGCTCTAAGAGTGAGGCCATCGGTGCGCCCCAAATCGGTCATTGGTGCGCCTCACTGGCGCGGTAGTGTGGCGCCAATCGAAGCTTTGGGTTTGGTGTCGTCCGTTGATGCGTTTATCGATCCTGGCGATTTTGCTGGCCGCGGCTGCCGCGCTCGTGAGCACCGGGCTCGCAGCGTTTGGCGGGGCCTCCATTGATCCTGCTCAGAGCCAGATCCACGCGCTGTTCAAGATGCTGCCGAGGGAAGGCGCCTACGCCGCGCCGATCGTCGCCGGTGTGGTGATTGCACTTGCGTTTGGTCTTTTGCGCATTGTGGGGCAGGTGGTGACCATCGCTGGAACAGCCGCATGCGTGGTGTTGGTGTTGGCTTTTGCGTTTCGACCAGAATTCAGTGAGTGGGTGGCGATCGGATGGCAAGCCCTTGCGGCTCTTCAGGTGCGCTAACACCTGTCCGGCAATCGCCTTTCATCGGCCATACCACAAACCCAATCGGATCTCTCACCGCGTCATGGACTTCGTGACCTGACGTTGGAGCCGTGCCCTTCATCCGTGACGGCGCACCAAATTCAATTGAGATTTGCCACAATTGGCGCGCCCAAACGCCGCCAATTTGCCCAACTCGGGTCAAGAGAGCGCCGAACTGCGCGGCTAGTTCAGCGAAAGGAGGGATCTGAGGCTTTTGGGAATCATCGGCGCGGCGTTGGCAAACTATGCGTACCAACGACGGGTCGGCGCGAGGACTTCGCCAGCAGCGAATACCGCGGGCAAGCGCTCTCGTGTTGCAATCCAGCTCCGGCGATGAACTAGGCTCATGCGGAGCCGCGAAACGGTGGAGTTCAAGCGATCACGACAACTTCCTAAACCTCGATAACTAAAGAGGAATTTCAGGATTGATCTGTGTTTTTGGATGAGATTTCGGGCGCTGTATGCGGTCACGACACGGCGGCAGTGAGACACAATTCAGCCCGGGTTGTTCGGTATGCGTATAAAGCGAGTTGTAAGTAGATGCGTATCAGTTCGTGCTTTGCCGTGGATTTGTGGCAACCCTGCCACACAGTGCGGCATCTCTGCCTCGATTGCGCCACAAACGAGATCGACATTCGCGGCCAACAACGCGAAGCGATCGCTAGATCGAGCCTGTGGCGAGATACACGCCTTTCAACTTAGCGATACGTTGAGCACAAGCCGGTGAGAACCTAGAGTAGACCTGGTTCGGCGCCTTAGGTTGATGGCGCCTGGTATTGTGGTTCTTGACGACTGAGGGCAGAAATGGACGCGAAAACGTTCGATAAGTCGAAACTTCCTAGCCGGCATGTAACGGAAGGGCCGGAACGGGCTCCGCATCGCTCGTACTACTACGCGATGGGGCTGACGGAAGAGCAAATTCACCGCCCGTTCGTTGGCGTGGTGTCGTGTTGGAACGAGGCGGCACCGTGCAACATCGCGCTGATGCGCCAAGCTCAGGCAGCCAAGGCCGGAGTGCTCGAGGCCGGCGGCACGCCGAGAGAATTTTGCACGATCACCGTCACCGACGGAATTGCCATGGGGCACCAGGGCATGAAGTCCTCGCTGGTGTCGCGGGAATGCATCGCCGATTCCATCGAGCTGACCATGCGCGGCCATTGCTATGATGCGATGGTCGGCATTGCTGGATGTGACAAGTCGCTGCCGGGCATGATGATGTCGATGATGCGTCTCAATGTGCCGAGCGTATTCATGTATGGCGGTACGATCTTGCCAGGCAAATTCAAGGGCAAGGACGTCACCGTCGTCGACGTTTTCGAAGCCGTCGGGCAGCATTCGGCCGGCAAGATGAGTGACGCCGATTTACATGAGCTGGAGTGCGCGGCTTGCCCCAGTGCAGGCTCTTGTGGCGGTCAATTCACCGCAAACACGATGGCATGTGTGTCGGAAGCCATTGGTTTGGCGCTGCCCGCATCGGCCGGCGCGCCGGCGCCCTACGAATCGCGCGATGAATACGCCGATGCCAGTGGTCGCGCAGTCATGCGGCTCATTGCCGACGGTATTCGGCCGCGCGACATCGTCACCCGTAAGGCATTGGAAAATGGCGCGACAATCGTCGCCGCTACAGGTGGTTCGACAAATGCGGCGCTTCATTTGCCGGCGATGGCCCATGAAATTGGGATTTCTTTCGATCTCTTCGATGTTGCCGAAATCTTCAAGAGAACGCCATACATTGCGGATTTGAAACCTAGCGGGCGCTATGTCGCGAAAGACGTTTACGACATTGGCGGCGTGCCGATGATCCTTCGAGCCCTGCTTGATGGCGGTTATCTGCATGAAGACTGCATAACGGTGACAGGTAAGACGATCGCGGAGAATCTCGAAAGCGTGAAATTTAATGATAATCAAAGTGTTGTCTATCCGGTGTCGCGCGCTATATCATCGACTGGGGGCGTGGTTGGCCTTAGGGGGTCACTTGCACCGGACGGCGCCATCGTAAAGGTCGCCGGGATGGCCATGCTACAGTTTAGCGGACCAGCACGTTGTTTCGACTGCGAAGAGGACGCGTTCCAGGCGGTTGAAGACGGCGCATTCGAAGAGGGTGACGTTCTCGTCATCCGTTACGAAGGCCCAAAGGGTGGGCCCGGTATGCGCGAGATGCTGGCGACCACCGCGGCCCTTTACGGACAAGGCATGGGCGACAAGGTCGCCTTGATCACCGACGGGCGCTTTTCGGGCGCAACGCGTGGATTCTGCATTGGCCACGTGGGGCCGGAGGCTGCGGCAGGCGGTCCGATCGGGCTCTTGCAGGACGGCGATATCATTTCAATTGACGCAGAGGCCGGCACCATCGAGCTGGAGGTGAGCCCGAGCGAGTTGGAGCGGCGTCGACAAAATTGGTCGCCGCCTGAGAACCAGTACCAAAGTGGTGTGCTTTGGAAGTACGCGGAACAGGTGGGCCCGGCGCGGACCGGTGCCGTCACCCATCCCGGAGGATGTGCAGAAGTTGCTTGCTACGCGGACATATAAATTTGGACTTGGCGTTGCGCTGGCCACCTTGATCGGGTGGGGTGGTGCAGCGTCAAGAGCCGATGAACTCATGAGGTTCACCTCGCCGGAGGCGGCCTATGAGCAGGGTATGGGTGCGTTCAAGGCGGGAGAGCCGGAGTTGGCGATCCAGGCGCTTGAATATGCAGCCGACAGGAACGTGTTCTTGGCCAAGTACTATTTGGCCAGAGTGCTCTCGGTTGCAAATGGACCGCACGTCGATCATCGGCGGGCCTATGACATCTACCGCGAGATTGTCAGCAAATATCGTGATGTGGATCCCTATCTCGATTATCGCGCGCCGTTCGTGGCGCGGGCCTTTCATGAGCTGGCGCTCTATGCGCGCTTCGGCAACGATGACGCCGGTATGGTGCGCGATGAGGAGCGGGCCCGCCGGTTGCTGGAATACGCCGCGAGCTACTTTGATGATCCCAGTGCCCAATTCGAGTTGGCAAAGATGAACCTTTCGGGCGGGGGCGATGAAGCGGTCCGTGCAAGTGGCAAGCACTGGTTGTCGACACTTGCCAAGAAGGGACACGCGGGCGCGCAAGCCTTTTTGGCGGATCTCTTTTGGCGCGGTAAGTATCTGCCGCAAAAACCGATCACCGCATTGGCGTTGATCACGATGGCTCGTGAAAATGCGTCGTCTGGCGATCGGATTTGGGTCGAGGAAATCCACCATCAGATTTTCTGTGGCACGGCACCGGGAATCCGCAAGCAGGCTGGTGGCATGGTGATGAAGTGGCGGCGGCGGTTTAGGAGTGATCTTTCGGCCCGTCATGCATCGGATGAGTTCTTGGCCGGTGGGCGCGCGATACGGGCGTGTGCCAATGGCGAGTTGCTGCAAGCTGGAAGCCCTGGGGCGGACTTGTCGAGCGAGAAGATTTGGCGCGACGTGGATCAGGCAACCAAGGGCGCGACCAGTGGGCAATCAGGTGCGTTGCGCGTTGATAGCTGGAAGACCAATGAAACGCGGGCGCGGGCCGACGGAGATTTGGTCGATTCAAAGACGGTTCACACACAAGCCCGCGTGCCCTCGACGAGTTTCGGTTCGGCAATGGGTCTCGGCATCAAGGCCGGTCGCGAAAAAAAGCGCTGAGGCACAAGGGCTACGCCCTGTCGCAGATCATGCAAACCTGGCCGCCGTACAGTCTCCTGTGATTTTCGTGGTTCGGGCGGGCGGCGTTCTCTCTCACGCAAGACCGCGGCTCAGACATTCAATTCCACCCAAACGGGCACATGGTCGGAGGGCTTTTCCCAGCCCCGCGTGAAGCGATCGATCTCGCAATGCGCTAACCTGTCGGCAGCTTGGGGTGAGAGCAACAGCTGGTCGATGCGAATGCCGTTGTCCTTTTGCCAGGCGCCGGCCTGGTAATCCCAAAATGTGTACTTGTGTGGTTCGGTGTGGCAGGCCCGATAGGCATCGGTGAGGCCCAGGTTGTGCAGCGTGCGCAGTGCGCCCCGGGTTTCCGGCTGAAAAAGCGCATCGTCGCGCCAGGCCTCAGGATCGTAGACGTCCTCGTCCTCGGGAATGACGTTGTAGTCGCCGGCCAGAATTAGTGGTTCTTCCTGCATCAAGAGGGTCTTGGCGTGGCTCTCGAGGCGCTCCATCCAGGCGAGTTTGTAGTCGAATTTCGGTCCGGGCATGGGGTTGCCGTTCGGCAAATAGATCGATGCGACGCGGACGATCGTCCCGCCGGCCGGAATCACGACCTCGAGATAACGAGCGTGATCATCGTCGTCGTCGCCAGGCAGTCGTGCATTGATCTCGTCGAAGGGGTGCTTTGACAGGATGGCGACACCGTTGAACCCTTTCTGGCCGTGCACGGCGACGTTGTAGCCGAGTTCCTCGATCGGTCCGGCTGGGAAGCCCTCGTCCTGGCTCTTGATCTCCTGCAGGCAGGCGACGTCGGGCGAGGTTTGGCTGAGCCAAGTCAAAACACCCGAGATACGGGCTTTGACGCCATTGATGTTCCACGTTGCGATCCGCATGGAGACGCATCCTTCCTTGAGACAGGCACAAGGGACCAATCGGGGGGTCTAGCATGTTCCCGATAGGTATGCTGAAGCAAGCTTGAATGCTACCACCTGCGTCTGGCACCAAGGCGAGGTGAAAATTGCCCGGCGCTAATCACGTAACTGTTGAAAGTGTTTCGCCGATTTACCCAAATTTAGGCTTCGTAACATAGGGTGACTTACGTATGTAACGTGTATGGTTTCGGAGGGTAGCTGTGATCGTCTCGCTCTACGAGGGACGGCGATACGAATCGTATCTCTTCCTACAGCTATCCGGTGTCGCGAACATAGTGTTCGCCTTGGCCGTCCTTTTTGCATGGCCCATTGTCGGCTACGTGCTGGCCGAGCCGTTGTCACTCGCAACCGAGTCAAACTTCGATCGCCACACAAGGCCGGACCTGTTCGATTATCCATTCGTTGTGTTTTGGTGGGCACCGCTGGTGGCAGCTCAGCTGGCATGGTCCAGCCGGCATACTCTGCCAAGAGTGTTGCTACAATTCGTGGTGATTTATCCGCTGTCTCTGATTACGGCGTCAGTCCTGTGGTACCACTTCGGACGAACGATCTGGAGTTGATCCGCGGCGCAAGTCATCACGGGTGCTCGCCAGATTAGCTCCAGTAAACTTGGTCTAAATCGAAAAACTCGTGCCGCAACCGCAGGCGGCGGTGGCGTTTGGGTTGTTAATCTTGAACGCAGCGCCAATCAGATCGTCGACGAAATCTATTTGGGCGCCTGCCATGTACATTTGCGAAATCGGGTCGACTAGGACAATGGAATCCGCTTGATTGATGACCAGATCATCGCTCTCGCGTTCACGGACCAACTCAAAGCGATACTGAAATCCCGAACAGCCGCCACCGTCGACGGCAACGCGAAGCATCGTGCCTTCAGGTTCGTTGGCGACAATCTCGCCGATGCGCCTTGCCGCGCGATCCGTGACACTGATTGTTTGCTCGGTCATGTTGTTGCCTGCCATAGTGATTCAATATCAGTGTTGGTGCTAAGGGGCCATGTTATTGACTCACCCAAATAGATAAGTGCACGACACCGCTTGTCAATTCATGAAGTGCGTTGAACCAATGGCGCCGAAAGCAAAGGCAGTCTCTATCGAGCCGGCGGGAGCGACCATTCGCTACGGCCGCGTGGTTGCAAGTTATGCATGTGATGGAGCGGCTAGCCGGGGTCGCTTCATTGCCGAAGCTGCATGTCCAACTCGAAGCCCGTTTCAGCGCGATCGTGACCGCATTGTTCATTCGACGGCCTTTCGCCGCCTCACCCACAAAACACAAGTGTTCATCGCCCACGAGGCGGATCACTATCGAACCCGCCTGACCCATACCCTCGAAGTGGCGCAGGTTGCCCGGGCCATGGCGCGCCAGCTCTGTCTCGATGAGGATTTGGCGGAGGCCATTGCCTTGGCGCACGACCTTGGTCACCCACCGTTCGGCCACGCGGGCGAGCGCGCGCTCGACAATCACACCGCCCGCTTCGGTGGGTTTGATCACAACGCCCAGAGCCTACGCGTGGTGACGGAGTTGGAGCACAAATACGCCGGCTTCGATGGATTGAATTTGTCTTGGGAAACGCTCGAGGGCCTGGTCAAGCACAACGGGCCGTTGCTGAAAGCCGCGGATGCAGCGACGGAGGCGTTGCCTTGGGCCATTGCGGAGTTCAACAAAAGACTTGATTTGGAGCTCGCCGATCATGCCAGCGCGGAGGCGCAAGTGGCGGCGCTGGCGGATGAAATCGCTTATTCGAACCACGATCTCGACGATGCGTTCAGAGCCGAACTAATCACGGTCGACATGTTGCGCGATGTACCGTTGACGGAAGAACTGCTGAACGATGTCTCGGTGACCTATGGGGACTTGTCGGGGGCGCGGATGATCTACGAGGTCAACCGCCGCCTGATCACGGCCATGATCAGTGATGCGGTCTGCGAGGCGCGTCGGCGACTTGGGGTGCACGAGGTGCGCAAAGCCGATGACATCCGCCATGCCGGGGAACCGATCATTGCGTTTTCAAAGTCCATGCAAGAGAGGGTCGAGGAACTCGGGCGCTTTCTGTTTGAGGCCGTCTATCGCCATGAGCGAGTGATGCGCGTGATGCGAAATGCCGAGCAGGTCGTCGGTGAACTCTTTGAGCATTATCTGGCCGACCGTAAATCGCTACCAGGCGCGTGGGCTGAACCCTCGGTTCAGTGTGACGACGTGGTTGCGGTCCGTCACATCACGGACTTTGTTGCCGGTATGACTGATCGCTATGCTCTGCAGGAACATCGACGGCTGTTTGACGCGACACCGGACTTACGCTAGAGGCGGCGAACTTCAATCCTATCCAGCAAGTCTCACCAGCGTGTGGCGGTGAGACTTGCCGGCTAATCCCAAGAATGGATGTGCGCGACGAGGCGTGGGGCCCGCCGGCAACGAGGAATTGCACGATGAATATTTTCTCCATAATCGAGGGTCGGATTCTCGATGCCGTTGCCGCACTGCAAAGCCAAGACGTTTTGCCGGGCGATGTCGAGCCAAAAGGGCTGACCGTCGAGGCACCGCGAGACGCTGCTCACGGAGATGTCGCGAGCAACATTGCCATGGTGCTGGCAAAGCAGGCCGGTTTGAAGCCGCGCGATCTTGCTGATCTGATCGCCAAACAATTGCGTTCGGGTGATGGGATCGAGGCGGTCGAAATTGCCGGGCCCGGGTTCATCAACATGAGCCTTGGGAAGGAAATTTGGCGGGACGTGGTTTGGGCCGTCCTGGAGCAGCGCGATAGGTTTGCGCGCAGCAACGTCGGCGCGGGTATGGCGGTCAATGTGGAGTACGTCTCGGTCAACCCTACCGGTCCTTTGCACGTCGGACATTGCCGAGGCGCGGTGTTTGGCGATGCGCTTGCCAATTTGCTCGACTTTGCCGGGTTCGGCGTGACGCGCGAGTACTACATCAACGACGCCGGTGCTCAGGTCGATGTTTTGGCGCGCTCGGCTTACCTCAGATATAGGGAGGCGCTGGGGGACGACATCGGCGAGATTCCGCCGGGATACTATCCGGGCGACTATCTAAAGCCGGTTGGACAGGGATTGGCGGCAGAACACGGGCGGGCGCTTCTCGATAAGAATGAGGACGAGTGGCTGCCGGTGGTCCGCGAATTTGCAATCGCCGCCATGATGGATCTAATACGCGATGACCTGGAGACCCTGAACATTCATCATGAGGTGTTCTTTTCAGAACGCTCTCTGATCGAAGGCGGGGTCAACGCCGTTGCTGAAACAATCGCCTTTTTGAAACGGCAAGACCTCGTCTACGAGGGGCGTTTGCCGCCGCCGAAAGGCAAGTTGCCGGACGATTGGGAAGATCGCGAGCAGACGCTGTTTCGCTCGACCAACTTTGGCGATGACATTGATCGTGCGCTCATCAAATCCGACGGGTCGTACACCTACTTTGCATCGGATATGGCCTACCACCGGGACAAGTTTCTGCGCGGCTTCAAAACCATGATCGACGTTTGGGGTGCCGATCACAGCGGCTACATCAAGCGGGTTGGCGCCGCGGTTGATGCGCTGACCGAGGGGGAGGGGGACTTCGATGTCAAGGTCTGCCAACTCGTGAGGCTGTTTCGCGCGGGCGAGCCGATCCGCATGTCCAAGCGTGCCGGCGCCTTCGTGACCCTGCGCGACGTCGTCGATGAAGTCGGGTCCGATCCGGTGCGGTTCATGATGCTCTATCGCAAGAACGATGCGGTTCTTGATTTCGACTTTGCCAAGGTGACGGAGCAGTCGCGCGACAATCCAGTGTTCTATGTTCAGATGGCGCACGCCCGCGCGCACTCAGTTTTACGCAACGCAGAAGAGGTTTTCCCCGACATTCTTGAAGATCTCGAGAAGTGTGACCGATCTGTGCTCGAATCATTGGTCGACAAGGGTGAGATCACGCTCATGAAGCGACTCGCGCAGTACCCGAGATTGATCGAGGGAGCCGCTCTGGCGCATGAGCCACACCGCGTTGCCTTTTATCTCTATGAGCTCGCATCCGACCTGCACGTTCAGTGGAACAGGGGCAAAGACTTGCCACAATTACGCTTTATCCGGAGTGATGATCGGGGGTTGACTGTGGCGCGTTTGGCACTCGTCAAAGCCGTTGCCCACATCCTTGCCTCAGGGCTCACCATACTTGGCGTGCATGCGCCACACGAGATGCGCTAAGATTTCGATTCGTTGGGGCAGCGAGGTCGGTTGGGAGGAAGTCATATGTCGAGGTCAGACGATCCTGCAATGCATGCAGGAGGGCAGCGAGCCAGGCCAAACGACTTGGAGCCATTTGAGCTGCCGAGCAGGGCGGACCAAAATGGATGGGGCCAAGCACCGCTTGAAGGAGCGCCCCAGGGCCAGCCGAGCGACCGGCATCGTGACGAACCAGGTTATCGGCAGACGGCCGGAGAGGGTGAATATTCCCAGACCGGGCAAAACCATCACCCAGTGCCTGAGGGACATGGTGGCGGTCGACAATCAGGGTATGCACCGCAGTTTGATCGCTATGCGAACGCCTATGAGGAGGAGCGACAGCAATCGCTCGCGGGAGAACCTGGTCGGGTACCAGTGCCGACGCGTGGCGCGGGCGACGTTACGCAGCCGGTCTCTGCCTATCATGTCAGGGAGAATGAACATTCAGAGCCGGGCGATGGCCAAGGCGGTGGCGAGGCCTATCACGACCCGCAAGGGGTCTACTCCGAACAATCGGCAGTCGTTGCGAACGATGGGCGTTATCACGAGCAGCAAGCAGCACAATCGCAAGAGGCGTACCATCATCCTAATTACGGCGGGCAGGACCCCGCACCGCAGTACAATGAGCAGCCTCAGTCCCGGCCCCACTATTTTGATGAGCAGGGAGCAATGGCACGGGACGCCCGGAACTACGAGGCGCAAATCATGCGGTCATACGACCCCGCCGCCTACGATGAAGGACTAGGCCGGACCGAGGGCCTTGCCCAGCAAGGCGACGATATGATCGCCCGCCAGTCGCCGGTTGGGGATCGCGGCGGTGATAGCCTCGAAGCCTTCGATCGGTTCGAGCAGGCATCGCGTGAGCGCCAGGGTTCGGCGGCGCAGGCCACCGCAGTGGCGGCCGCCGCCTCGCAGTTCGGTAGCGCTGCTGCATCAGGCAGTGTGGGAGGCGCAGGTGATGGTTTCGGCCAAAGATCCGCCTTTCAGGGACATGACGATCAGCGTTTCGGATCCACCGCCGAGCAGGGCCACCATGGTTTTGAGCCTGCCTTCGATGCGCCAAGCGAAGGTGTCGGCCAGCCGGCACAGTTTGGTGGACACCAAGGGGACTATGGTCGGGACGACGTTGGTTACCAGTCGGGCGGCGAGCAGGGTGGCGATCACGATCAACAACAAGATGCTGATTTCTACGCAGACGGCCATGAGGCCGAAAATAGCGGTCGCAGGATCGGTTTCGGCCGACGTGGTTTCATCGTCCTCGGAGCGCTGGTTGCGGCGATTGGTGTGGGTGGCGCACTGGGTTTTGCCTACAAATACTTGGCGGGCTCGAGCGGTGACAGCGCCGGCACGAGCCCCGTGGTGATTGGAAGTAAGGGGCCCGTTAAAGACAAACCGTCAGATGCCGGTGGCAAGACGTTCGCCAACCAGAAAAAGGCCATTTACGACCGACTGACCGATCCCAAACGCGCCGAGCAGGGTGGCGAACGCCTGGTTGCTCGCGCGGAGCCGGTGCAGAAACGTACCGAGCTGGCGACCAAGGCGAGCGGACTGGGCTTGAGGGATACGGCAGGGTTAGGCGGACAAGCAAACAAGCATGTAGCGGGTGTCAGGCGTGTGCGAACCGTACGCGTCAATCCGGACGGCACGTTCTCAATGCCCGCCGGAGGGGGCACGGTCGCTACACAGCAGACGGCGTCGAGGCGTTCTTCCAGCGTGGTGATCCCAGGAATCACGATTGACGGCGTCACTGCAATGGCGCCCAAAGCGATTACGCCGCCCAAACCGGAACTCGTGGCGCCGCGAACGCAAGCGGTCGCCGCACTGCCTAAACCAACGGCTCCGGTTGCTGAGAGCAGTGGCGGCCTCGCCGGTTATGTCGTGCAAGTGGCGGCTCGGCGTAACCGGATACAGGCGCTTGGGGCGTTTGCCGACCTGCAGCAACGCTACAATTCGCTGCTCGGGCGTCGCCAACCGGATATCCAAGAAGCTGATCTTGGCTCGCGCGGTACGTGGTATCGTCTGCGCATCGGACCACCAAGTTCGAAGCAGGCCGCCGCCAATCTGTGCCAAGAGCTGAAAACATCGGGCCTCAAGGATTGCCTCATCAAGGCTTACTAGGCGGTGATAGTTTTCGACGCGGCTGAGGTTTGCCGGTAAAGGAATGGAGGGCCGGGGTTAAGCCCCGGCCATCGTGATTCTAGCTCCGGGAAGTTTTTATGCTGAGGCGGTTTATCAGCGGTTGTGCAGGGGTTCGGTTGACGGACGAGGAGCGCCAGTTCTTCGCCCATGCTCGGCCCTGCGGGTTGATCGTCTTCGATCGAAA
>JAUVMS010000190.1 GCA_030600135.1 Hyphomicrobiales bacterium
CGCACGAATGCATAGGTTTTAGCGTACTGCCACGCTTGTGGATTGTAAATGTGGTGGGGTAGCGTTTTTCTTGCTAGATTTTTGATTTTGTATGGAATGTTTCTCACAGAAGCAGGCGATTGGATGCCGCATCTAGGTTGTCTGGAAGCGGATTAGTTTCCCGATTTTTCACCGTGAACTCTATTCCCCCAAGTCTTGGTAAATGAACGCCCTAGGCGACCGTAAAATCTCCGGTCCGATATTCAGCGAACCACGGAAAACAAGATCGCCACCCGACCGAGCGAAAGTCCCCCAACGACTCGTTGCCGCCGCCCGGCCCGCCACTCAATTCAAGCGCATCGCACGGAAAAGACCCGGCAGTCCCGCCAGGCTCATCAGCAATATGCCAACGGCCGCCGCCAGAAAGATGTTGTTGGCAGCCCAGTCGGCCCGTGCCGTGCCAACCTTGCCGGCGACAAGGAGGAAAACGATGCCTGCGCCCGCCGCGGCGCCCTGGGCAACGGTGAGAAACACAATGGCCTTGACCCAGTTTGAACCAGGCGCCCGACTCAGACCTTTGCGCAGATATCGTGAGACGGCGTAGGCAGCGATGGCAACGAACAGAAAGGCGATGGCATACTGATAGGCGTGATACCAGGAGAGCGGCGTCAAATAGTACATCGCCGCCATGGCAAGCCCAGCCCAAGCCAAGAACAACGCGACCAGCCGCGCCACCTCGCTCGCTGCCGACAGACCGTCCCGGCCGCCATGCGTGCGTCGAGACGCCGGCCTGCCGTTGAGAAACGCCATCACGGCGAACACCAACGCCGTCAAAGCCGCAACCAGCGCGTTGGCTGTCATCGCACCCGCGGCCGCGCTCCAAGTCATGAGCACGACGCTCATCAAAGCCACCACCAGCGCCACGCGCGCCACCTCCAGTTGATCAGCCCGTCCCGCCAGACGGGCGGCCTGACCAATTCCCTCGCCCACCGTTCAGGGCGCAGTTCTCGATGCGGCCTCATTATAGGAGCGCAGGGCGACCCAGCTAACGATGACGAGCCCCAGGGCGCCGAAGAAGAAGGCGTTGTTGCCGGCCCAGTCCATCGGCGGGTTGCCGCGCTCGCCAAACATCGTCAGTCCGATTTTGTCCATCTTGCGGTCCGCCACCAGCCCGACCATGGTGATCGCCATGCCGACCAGTTGGCCAATCGCCAGATAGCGCGAAATCCTGAGCAACTTCTCCTCGCGCACCGGTTCGCCGGAACTTGCCGCCAGCATCCGCGCGAAGCCGCCGCAAACAAGCGCCGCCGCGGCAAAGCCGAGCACAAAGTGCCACCATTCCTTCCAATCGAGCACGAAGGTGTAGGTGACCGCCATGACGAGCGCAGCCCAGGCCCAAATCGTCGCCATGTAGTTGGCGTTGAGCGCACCGATTTGTGCAGCGGGCGAGCCCGTGGCAAGGGCCTCTTTGTTGTCCCGCGCCGCGAAACAGGCGATCGCCAGCGCCGTTAGCGCACTGATGGCGGCATGGACAAGGTATTGCTCGCCCTGGGCCAAAATCACCAGCGCAACGACGCTTGCACCGAGTGCAAGCAGCCAAACGATCATCGACCCCAAGGCATCCTCCTCACCAATCCGCACTGCCACGCGTCCCGCTTGATCAACGGCGCATCACGCGCCGTAATAGTCCCGGTACCAAGCGACGAAACGTTTTATGCCCTCCTCGATGGGCGTCCGCGGGCGAAATCCCGTCGCCTCGGTCAAGGCGTCGATATCGGCATAGGTTGCCGGCACATCGCCTGGCTGCATCGGCAGGAAATTTTTCTCTGCGGTCTTGCCGAGCGCATCTTCCAGACACTTGATCAAGTCCATCAGCGCCACCGGCTGATTGTTCCCGATATTGTAGAGCCGGTAAGGCGCAGCCGATGTCGCCGGATCCGGCGCATCACCCGACCAATCGGCATTAGGCTCGGCCACCAGGTCGGTCGTGCGAACAACCCCCTCGACGATATCGTCGATATAGGTGAAATCACGCGAATGGTTGCCGTGGTTGAAAATATCGATGGGCTCGCCGGCGAGGATCTTTCGGGTGAAAATAAAGATCGCCATGTCCGGCCGGCCCCATGGTCCGTAGACGGTGAAAAACCTGAGCCCGGTTGTTGGGATTTGATAGAGATGGGCATAGGAATGCGCCATCAGCTCGTTCGACTTCTTGCTCGCGGCGTAAAAGCTCACTGGATGATCGACGTTTTGATGGACGCTGAAGGGCATGCGCGTGTTGGCGCCGTAAACCGAGCTCGACGACGCGTACACCAAATGCTCCACGTCGTTGTGGCGACAGCCTTCCAGGATGTTGAGCGTGCCGACCAGATTGGACGTCACGTAGGCGTGCGGGTGCTTGAAGGCGTAGCGAACCCCGGCCTGCGCCGCGAGATGGATGACCCGCTCCGGCTTCTCGCTCTCGAAAAGCTGGGCCATCCCGTCGTTGTCGGCCAGATCCATGCGTACAAATTGATAGTTGTTGCGTCCTTCCAGCCGCCGCAAACGCGCTTCCTTCAAACTGACGTCATAGTAGTCGTTGACGACGTCGAGCCCGATCACTTGGTCGCCACGGTCGAGCAGCTTTTCACAGGTATGAAGTCCGATAAAACCCGCGGCCCCGGTCACAAGTATTTTCATAAATATCTCCAGCCGATGCCGATTGCAGCAATTTAGCAAAGCGGCTTTGGTGCACCGCCGCAATCGCGCGGATGACTGTTTAGCACCGCGCCCAAGCGGCGGCCAGCCTCGAGCGCCGACACGTGTGGGCAATCCGGTGTGCTGGTTCAATGTCTTAGCGATTTAAAGGGCGTAGCACCTCGTGCTCGGCCCTGGTGACGAGGCGCGTCGCACCGCCCGATGCCCCACATCGCGCTGCGTGGCGCGCCTCGTCGTGCGGGCTGGCTTAGCTCCATCAAATGGGTCAATGCGAGTGGAATTTGCTCTAGTCCAGCTCGAACTTGTCCTTGTAGTCGACGGCCAGCGCGCTGTCCTGATCGGCCTTGCGCAAGATGCAGTTGCCGACCACCAGGGTTTCCATCTCCGTGCCCATGAAGCAGCGGAACGCGTCTTCTGGCGTGCAGACAATGGGCTCGCCGCGCACGTTGAAGCTGGTATTGACCAAAATCGAGCAGCCGGTGCGTTCCTTGAACGCGGCCAAAAGCGCGTGGTAACGCGGGTTGGTCTCTTCGTGCACGGTCTGCACCCGCGCCGAATAGTCCACGTGGGTGATGGCCGGAACATCCGAACGCGGAACATTGAGCTTGTCGATGCCGAAGAGCGACCGTTCGTCGGCGCTCATTGATTTGCGCCGCTCGTGCTTCACGTCGGCGACAAGCAGCATATAGGGGCTATCATCGTCGAGCTCGAAATAGTCGCCAACGTCGTCGCGCAAGATCGACGGCGCGAACGGCCTAAAACTCTCGCGATACTTGATCTTCAGGTTGAGCGTACGCTGCATGGCGGGATTTCGTGGATCGCCGAGGATAGAGCGCCCGCCAAGCGCGCGCGGACCGAATTCCATGCGGCCCGAGAACCAGCCGACGGCATCGCCGGCGGCAAGCGAATCGACAGCGCGAGCGTACAGTTCGTTGTCGGCGCACACCGAATATTCGCTACCTGCAGCGCGCAGCCGGCGCTCAATTTCGTCTTGCGAGAAGGAGGGGCCGAGATAGGAGCCCTTCATGGCGTCCATGGCACCGTTCAAGCGGCGTGGTTGGCCGTGGTGGTCGTGGTAGGCAGCGAATGCCGCACCGAGCGCACCGCCGGCATCGCCCGCCGCCGGCTGCACCCAAACCCGCTCAAACGCTCCATCACGCAGGATCTTGCCGTTCGCCACGCAGTTGAGTGCCACCCCGCCCGCCAGGCAAAGGTTTTTGATGCCGAACTCTTGCGCGACGCTGCGCGTCAGTCGCAGCATCACTTGCTCGGTCACGTGTTGCACGGAGGCCGCCAAATCCATTTCGCGTTGCGTCAGCGGCGCCTCTGCTTGGCGCGGCGGCCCATCGAACAACTCGTCGAATTTCTTCGACGTCATGGTGAGACCGGTGGCGTAGTTGAAATAGCTCTGATCGAGCCAGAAGCTGCCGTCCTCCTTGACGTCAATCAGGTGCTTCATGATCAGCTCGGCGTATCTCGGTTCGCCGTAGGGCGCCAACCCCATCACCTTGTATTCGCCCGAGTTGACCTTGAAACCCGTGTAGTAGGTGAACGCGGAATAGAGCAGGCCCAGGCTGTGCGGCCAGCGGATTTCGCGCACCATCTCCAGCTCGCGCCCACGCCCGATTGAAATCGATGCCGTGGCCCACTCGCCGACCCCGTCCATGGTCAGCACCACCGCCTCGTCGAACGGCGAGGGATAAAACGCCGATGCCGCATGGCTCTGATGGTGTTCGGCAAACAGCAGACTGGCCTCGACATCGACGTCCGGATCGATCTCGTTGAGCGCCTTGCTAAGATTGGCCTTTTGGAAAAGCTTGTCCTTGATCCAAACCGGGATAGCGACGCGGAACGACTGAAAGCCGCGCGGCGCATTCGCCAGGTATGTCTCGAGCAGGCGTTCGAATTTCAGGAACGGTTTTTCAAAGAACACAATGTTATCGACCGCGCCCAGCGTCGTCCCGGCTTCGGCCAAACAGTACCGAATGGCGTTTTCAGGGAACCGCGGGTCGTGCTTCTTGCGCGTAAAACGTTCCTCTTGTGCCGCTGCAACGATGTTGCCGTCCTCGATCAATGCCGCAGCACTGTCGTGATAGAATGCCGATATCCCTAGGATCCGCACGCCCACATTCTCCCGTCTGCACCGGGGCGAAACCCCGGCCAGTTCTGTTCAAGATCAAAAGACCGTGTAAATGAACGGGGCGACCGCCGAACCTTGGGCCAACACCAGCGCACCTCCGACAATGCCGAGGACGACGATGATCGGCATCAGCCACCATTTCTTGCGGGCGCTCATGTAGGCGAAAATCTCACGAACTAATGACGTCATCTCAATCTCCGAGCGACAACAGCGGTTGCGTCTCCGTGCGGACGTATTGGCACCAAACTACCTTGCAGCACCGAGTTCACCGCATGCCTCGAGATGCTCGAGTGCACCATTCATGCCAAAACACCCAGGCATCATCGACCATGCTGGAACGACGCTTACATCGGTGCATCCTGAACCAATTTGCTTGAAAAAAATTGAAGATGACTGGAAGCCATGGGCCGGCTGAACATGCTCTAGAACTGGTTCGTCATTGAGCCTTGCTGCTCAGGCTCCTGTTCGCGGACTTTCCAGTAGCTCGGGGTGCCTTTTGCCGGGCTCTTGATCAGCGGATCGCGAACCAACTGCATCACCAATCCGAACGGCACCATGACCAAGCTGAACAGGGCGAACATGACGACGGGGCTCACCACTTTGTTGAGCAGCAGTGAAAACCGAAACCAAACAAGGTTGAGCGGCGTCAATATCGCCTGCAATATCGCCGCCACCGCGAGTGCGGTGCCCCATACTGCCGGTTGATTGCGAAAAACCACGCCGACAATCAGCGCCACAGCGACAAAAACCAGCCCAGTGGCACGCTCCGACGGCGGTGGAACCTCTTCGTGTAAGAAGTGTTCGTGAAAGTTCTGTTTCATAACGAGTTGCCATGACCAAAAAAGACAATCAGTGTTATGCAAATACCTTGCCGCGGTTGACCAATTGCAAACGCAAGGGTATATCCAGTCGTCCGCCGCCCGAGGTCTCGCTCTGGGCGGCGCTCGTTGTTTGATCACATGCACCCTGAGGCGAGCTGCCAATATTGGGCCCTCGACCAACTTTGCATGCCAATTCACTGGGAGCCCCCATGGCCAACACATCGTCCGCTAAGAAGGCGGTTCGCAAGATCGAGCGTCGGACGGAAGTCAACAAGACCCGCCGCAGCCGGATGCGCACCTACATTCGCAAAGTCGAGGACGCCATCGCAGCCGGTGACCAAGGTGCCGCAGCCCAGGTACTCAAAGCTGCTCAGCCGGAAATCATGAAATCGGCGCAAAAGGGCATAATTCACAAGAACACGGCATCGCGAAAGGTCTCACGGCTTTCAGCCCGCGTCCGCGCCATGGCGAGTTCATAACAGTATTGATCTGCTCGTTGCAGAATCGTCACATTTGGTCGCAGCCTGCCAAATCCGCGCACCTAGAGCGACCCGTGCAAATGACCCGAGATTCAGTTGGTTAACAACAAAAATGGCAAATTCATCGATGCTTTCTGAGGGTTAAATTTCCATCGCGAGCAAGCAGAATCTGAGTATCAATCACGACGCATTCTGAGAATTTGTTCCACCGGTGGACAATTGTTTCCACAAGAGATTCATCAACGGAAACAGCTGCTTGTCCACAGGGTGAGCTTGCCGCCGAATTCAGTTTCTATCATTCCGAAAAATAGCTGGGTCAGATTGCTGACCTTACCGTCAGTTGCTCAGATCGATCCCCTTTGCTACTAGAGCGTCCATCCTCGAGTTTTGCTCGAGTGGACAAAATTCGCCATCTGAAGTGGTATTTGAGTGCTGCGGCCTGTACCTCGTATTTTAAGCCGCAAAACTACGGAGTGAATGCAACCACTCTAGGCATTCCTCTAGTGTACGTAAGTATTTGCGAGTTTTGTCTCCGACTAGTCTTGGGGCATTTGGCGGTGTCCGCAAGATGAAATAAAAAG
>JAUVMS010000371.1 GCA_030600135.1 Hyphomicrobiales bacterium
CGCACTGGGCATGAGTTACGTCGACCCGGCGTCATACCAAGCTCCGACCCGCTATGGAACGATCACCGCAGGTGCTGCCAGTTTGATGGCGGGTTTGATCTACTGGCTGGTCACCGGACGCAATGCGGGCGTCACCATCAGGCGTCGGACCTATTCCTATCGACGCGCCTAGGACTGATCGCCAACGGCCAGGCCGAGTTGCGTCCTGCGAATATTTTTGCGGTGCACAAAAATGTTGCGGTGCAACAATGTTGTCTCTATGATCAATTCGTCTATGCTTTCGTTCTGGGCATGCCGGTTTTGACTATGCCCCGGCATATAGTGTCCAACGTAGATTGCAGTTGTTGTAAGTAGAGAACGGATTTCCCTCCTGTGACAAACAAACCTTCGACTAAAGCGACGCTTGCCCAGTCCTGGGGCGAACTCGCGGCGACACAAGTTGCCACTGCTAACCTGATGGCGCTGACCACGATGGGGACCGCTCTCTCGTTGTTTGGCACGAGTGCCGCCAAGGCGACGGGTTCAAAAAATTCAGCTGCCAAACAACCGCGCGAAACCCGTGCTCGAGCAACGGCGAAGCAAAAATCGCCACCGCCTCGCGAGCCCAATTCGGTGGCACGCAAACAGGCCAAGAGCCGATCGCGTCAAAAGTCCTGGTACCGCCCACCGACGCCGAACCCGATTGAGGCCTGGATGTCCATGTGGGGCCTGCCGACAGCGCGAAATTCGTTGAACTTTCCCATGCCGATGATGACACCACCCGCGTCGATGGCCGCAGGCATGTCGGATTTTTTCCAGCCATGGTGGCTGCCATCTCCCGCAAGCACAAACGACGGGGCCAATCCGTTGGACCCGTTCGGCCTTGCCGATGCGTTTACCCATGGACTGTCGGCGCTTTGGCAACCTGCAACGACCCAGCCGGCGTCGCCGATGGATCTATTTGCAGCCGTCTGGGGCCTTTCCCCCAAAGGTTCACCGACACCTTTGGGTCCGATCAAATGTCCCAAGGCTTTGCCGAAGATGCCGGTCGCGTTCTCGAGTTACCAACCGCCATTGAACCTGCCGACGCCAGTACGGCCGTGGGGATTGTACGTGTTTGCGCTCGCCATCCCGCCGGCTATGCACGACATGATAGCGTCGCTTGCCGTCAGGCCGACGCCGTTCGCCCCCTTCATCGTCTGAACGGCACTTCGCGAAGTCGTCGTCGTCAAGGAAAAGTCGATTCAGTGATCTTGCGCCAATAGACAAAGACCCCGTCGATGACCAGCCCCTTTCATGTGGCATGTCAAACCGACGGGGCCTCGCTGCTTTGAGCGCGCCTGGCGCCGTTTGGCGCGATGGCAGCGGGCAACTCCTGCGAACCAGCGTGATCATTGGTTCCTTTGATTGGAGCCGTCCTCGGCCGCCACGAATTGGCCGATGCGCTCACAGCGACAATTCTTGCAATCTTGTTGCCTCCTAATTCAATTGTCGTTAGTGCCCAGGGGGCGGTGTTGATTTGAACATCCTTTCGTGATTGAAGACGGGTTGCTGCGTTGCGTTGAACTTGTCGCAGAAGCCTAGCGGCATTGTCGTTGCGCCGCTGTGGCGATGGCTGAGATTGCCACTTCTGGCCTCGCGGTACCCGCGTTGCGCGGCAATCGAGCGAGCGACCAACAAACTGAGCTGCGACCAAGTTCCGACCATGATTGTTCTCCTCCTTGTTTCTTCGTGATCTTTCCATTGGTCGTTCGTGGCTGCCCGTTGGTTCACATCACCAAGCGATTTTTTTTCGAAGCTCGAAGAACGCTGAACTTGCTGGCCCAATAACCAAACCCTATAACCGCGCCAGCATCCCGAACCCCCGGCACCCGAGCCCGGCAAGAGCCAGAGTCGAAATCATGTCCAAAATAAACAAAGTCGTGCTGGCCTATTCCGGCGGCCTCGACACCTCGATCATCCTCAAGTGGCTGCGAACGACTTATGATTGCGAGGTCGTCACCTTCACCGCCGATCTCGGCCAGGGCGAAGAGCTGGAACCGGCTCGCAAGAAGGCCGAACTCATGGGCATCAAGGAGATTTTCGTTGACGATCTCCGCGAGGAATTCGTCCGTGACTTCGTCTTTCCGATGTTTCGCGCCAACGCGCTCTATGAGGGCATTTATCTGCTCGGCACCTCGATCGCGCGCCCACTCATTGCCAAACGGCAAATTGAAATTGCCCACGAGACCGGTGCTGATGCCGTTGCCCATGGTGCAACCGGCAAGGGCAATGATCAGGTTCGCTTCGAGCTTGGCTATTATGCGCTCGACCCGAACATCAAGGTGATCGCGCCATGGCGAGAGTGGAATCTCTCCAGCCGCGAGGCGCTGATTGATTTCGCCGAGCAGAATCAAATCCCGATCCCCAAGGACAAACGTGGCGAGGCTCCTTTCTCGTGCGATGCCAATCTCTTGCACATATCTTCGGAAGGCAAAGTGTTGGAGGACCCGGCCAAGGAGGCGCCCGACTACGTATTCCAGCGTACCGTCCACCCGGAAGACGCTCCCGACGAGCCGACCTGCATCGAGGTCGGGTTCGAGCGCGGCGACGCCGTATCGATCAACGGCGAGCAAATGAGCCCCGCGACGCTATTGACCAAGCTCAATGGCTACGGCCATGACAATGGCATCGGCCGCGTCGATCTGGTTGAAAACCGCTTTGTCGGCATGAAATCCCGAGGCATCTACGAAACCCCTGGCGGCACGATCTTGCTGGCGGCCCACCGTGGCATCGAGTCCATAACTCTGGACCGTGGCGCGGCCCACCTGAAGGACGAACTGATGCCCCGCTATGCCGAGCTCATCTACAACGGGTTTTGGTTTGCCCCCGAGCGCGAGATGCTCCAGGCCGCAATCGACAAGTCCCAGGAGCACGTCACCGGTAGCGTCAGGCTCAAGCTCTACAAGGGTTCGGCCACGGTCGTTGGGCGCACATCTCCCTATTCGCTCTACTCCGAGCAGCTGGTGACTTTCGAGGATGACGCGGGCGCCTACGATCAGGCCGACGCTCAAGGCTTCATCAAGCTCAACGCGCTGCGGCTCAGGACCATGGCCAAGCGCCGGCAGATCTCATAGGCGCTGGTGGGCTTAGGATCGGGCCGCCCTCAAAGGTTTCGCTCGCGGCTGGTCTGCGCTTCGGCCGTCAGTTCGAACAGGGACAGGTTTTGACCCGCTGCGAGATCCAAAATCAGGTCACAAATCTCGACGAGGAGAAAGACGCTTCCGCCGCATGAGGCGATCAAGGTCAATACGAGGGAGATGACGAGGAAGGTATCTTTGAGGATCGACATGGCTCCAACTCCACCAGTGCGGCCTTTCAATCCAAGCCCTCCTGGGGCAGGTGTTTGATTTGACCGCTTCTGAATTGTTGGTCGCGACGACGCGCAAAAAGGTTCAATTGAGGGCGAGAACTCGGCTGATGGCGCTACAAAACAGAGTGTCGCCAACGGGCGAAATCATCACATCACCTGCTCGCGGTGCCTGGATGGGCAATCGCGGCGGCGCGCTTCACCGGCCCGATCAGACCCTCACCAAGCGCCGTTGGGTGACCAAGTCCTGGATTATCTGCCAGATCTCGTTCAAGGACCGCCACCGCACCGTCATGTCGCCGGGACACTACACCGAGCTGTTCTTTCTGGATGAGGCAACCGCCTATGCCGCCGGTCACCGCCCCTGCGCCGAATGCCGTCGCGCCGACTTCAATCGCTTCCGCATGCGCTGGGCAAAGCTGCACGGGCAGACGTCGCGCGCCTACGTCAAGGACATTGATGCCAAGCTCCACAGCGAACGGGTCGATCGCCAGCGCGCCAAACGAACCCACTCGTTACCGATCGATGCCCTGCCTGACGGCGTCTTCGTGCTTTGGCACCAGATCCCTCACGTGGTTCTGGCGGACATGCTTTACCCCTGGCGTCCCAAGGGTTACGGCACGCCGGTCGCCCGTCCCGCCAACCAACTGGTGCAGGTTCTGACGCCGCCGAGCCTCGTTGGTGTGATCGCAATCCAGGGCTCGCCTCAAATCGATCCCTCGGCCGGCTGATCCAATCGCCGCCAACAGGAAGTCGGCGTGCTCCGCGCCTACTGATTCGCGGTCGCGGTAAAGCTAAATTCGAACTCGCCACCGAAATCCACACGGTATTCTGTTGCAGAAATGTGACACGTTGTGATTGGGTCACGGACCATGCCAGAAGAAAGCTTGAGGCATGGCCGGCGCTGGAGCAATCTTCGATCCAGGCCCGTGACGAGGCGTAGACGTCATGACA
>JAUVMS010000487.1 GCA_030600135.1 Hyphomicrobiales bacterium
TCGAAGAAGGCGTGATCAAATTTCATCTCTCTGTCCTCCTTCACTCGGCTTGGGCCAGCGCCGGGCGCAGTTCCGGCGCGGCGGCGATGGTTGGTTGATCGGCGACATCCACGGGTTCGTCACCGCGAGCTGTTCGCCACAGGTTGTAGGCCATTATCAAACCGCCGATGACGAAGAGCAGACCACCACCGGCCCGGATAATGTAGGGGATGTGCATGGCATCGACGGTCTCGACGAACGAATATTTCAGAAAGCCCTGTTCGTCGTAGGCGCGCCACATGAGGCCCTGGAGAATGCCCGAGACCCACATCGAGCAGATGTAGAGCAGGATACCGATGGTGGAGACCCAAAAATGCCATTCCACCAGCTTCATGGAATAAAGCCCACGCCGCTTCCAAAGCCACGGATAGAGGCAATACATGGCACCGAACGAGATCATGCCCACCCAACCGAGAGCGCCGGAATGAACGTGGCCGATGGTCCAATCGGTATAGTGCGACAACGAATTGACGGCTTTGACGCTCATCAATGGGCCTTCGAACGTTGACATGCCGTAAAACGCAACCGAGACCACCAGCATGCGAATGACGGGATCGGTGCGGAGCTTGTCCCAGGCGCCCGACAAGGTCATGAGACCGTTGATCATGCCGCCCCATGAGGGCATCCACAGCATAACCGAAAAGGTCATGCCGAGGGTTTGTGCCCAGTCCGGCAACGCCGTGTAATGCAGGTGATGGGGGCCAGCCCAGATATAAAGGAAGATTAATGACCAGAAATGAACGATGGAGAGGCGGTACGAGTAGATCGGACGCTCAGCACGCTTGGGAATGAAATAGTACATCATCCCCAAGAAGCCGGCCGTTAGGAAAAATCCGACGGCATTGTGGCCGTACCACCATTGGGTCATGGCGTCCTGCACACCGGAAAAGAGCACGTAGCTCTTGGCGCTCGCCATCGACACCGGCACGCTGGCGTTGTTGATGACATGCAACATCGCGACCGTGACGATGAAGGCGAGATAGAACCAGTTGGCGACGTAGATGTGAGGCTCCTTGCGGCGCGCGAGCGTGCCCAGGAAAACGAGCAGATAGACCACCCACACGATGGTCAGCCAAAGGTCGGCATACCATTCAGGCTCGGCGTATTCCTTGCTTTGCGTGATTCCCAGAATGTAGCCCGTGCCGGCAATGGCGATGAAGAGGTTATATCCCCAGACCACGAACCAAGGAGACCAGCGCCCGGCAAGTCGGGCACGGCAGGTGCGCTGGACGACGTAAAGCGAGGTCGCAAGCAGGGCATTGCCACCGAACGCGAAGATAACGGCGGAGGTGTGCAGTGGTCGCAAGCGACCGAAGGTGGTCCAAGGCAAATCCAAGTTGAGCACCGGAAATGCCATTTGCCAGGCGATGAAATCGCCGACGAGAAAGCCGGCAACGCCCCAAAACACCGTCGCGACAGCTGCCACCTTGACCACACCGTCATTGTAGTCCGGCTCACCGACGACCTCTTTTTTCGCCGGGCGCGTGAGGCTCAAGAACACCGCCCAGCCAGCCGATATTGATGCTCCGGCGAATAAAAAGCCGTGGAACACGAGCGCTGAATTGGTTGCTTTCGCTGCGAAAAAAAGGCCTACCGCGAGGCCCAGAAAAGCACCGAGAACGGCCAATGCATCGGAGAAGGCAGTCACTTCGTCTCTTGTTTGCGAATTAGCCATCTCAACTCCCTCCTTCAAGCCAGTGAGCAATCCCACCTGGTCACGCTTCTTCCGCACAAAGCGCAATTGGCTCGCGAGGCCGCGCCGCGGCCTTGATCCAAATCAAAGAACAACAAGATGCCGCCTCATACCTTCGTCGTCGAGGGCTCATGCCGCCGCAGATCAACATAGCCAATGATTTGCGATTGCGGCAGGTCTTCCAGACAAAGGCTCTTTTGATGCACCGAAATGAACGACACCTGCAGTTGGTTCGTGTCAATGAACGCAGGTCGATTGAATTGACCTTGCCTGATCCTATTGCAATTCTCTTGGAAGACCATGGGCTGCAGTTCGAGCTGTGCGATGTACTGGAACGTATTGCCGATGGCTTGCCCGATAACGTCGACCGCACAATGAGCGCGGCAGTCGTTGCGGTGCTTCGCATCGGCATGCCACGGCACATGCGTTTTGAAGAGGAAGCTCTTTTTCCGTTGCTACGGGTCAGAGCGTTTTGGGAGGACGATCTCGACCGCGCGCTCAGCCAACTCGAGCTTGAACACGAGAGCGACGAGAGTTTTGCTCTCGAAATTGCCGACGAACTCGAGGCGTTGGCAATCAATGGCCAGGCGAAAAATGCCGAGATGCTCGGTTACATGCTCAGAGGGTTCTTCGATTCACAACGCCGCCATATCGAATGGGAGAACACGATCGTGATCCCGCTGGCGCGCCGTGTGCTTACGCACGACGACTTGCATGCCCTGCGCGAGAGACTATTGGACAACACCCCATCACGCCACGCCCATGGCTCGTTGCATGGCCTGCACGAGATTATCGAGCGAGCAGGAGGGCACGGCGAACGGCGAAATACGATTTGAGACGGAGGGCGCAATGGTCACGCCCGGCGACCATCGTCTCACACCCCCGTATCGCCGGTGGCGACGCGCATCAACACCGCTGCGTCAGGCACCCGCACGACACGGCTCGAGGGCAACTCGATGGCGCCACGCTTTTTGAGGCGCGAGAGTTGGCGGCTCACGGTCTCGA
>JAUVMS010000468.1 GCA_030600135.1 Hyphomicrobiales bacterium
AGTTCAACGGACGCACAGGCGTCTCAGCGACGCGAATCACCGATTCAGTCGGCCTTCGTGCAAATTGTACCGAGAGGTTCGCGGCCAGAACAATTGTGATGTGATGACACGCCGTTGAATTCGACTGTCGTGCGGGTTTGTTGTCACATCAATTCTCACCCGCCGAGACGCATGTATTTAGTAGGCGCCGAGCGATCCAATGCCGCTTTCGCGTGGTCAATCTTCACAACGTGTTCTTGTAGATCTTGCCGTCCTTCATGATGATGCGGATGGTCTTGATGTCTCGCTCGCGTGGTTCGGCATCAAGGTACTTCGAGTTGGCGCCGAGCACGGTGATGTCCTCCAGCGGGTTGCCGTCGACGATTAAGATGTCCGCAAGCGCGCCTTCCTTAATCACGCCCAGCTTGCCCGGATATGGATTGTTTCTGCCAGTCAGAGCCGCCAGTTCGCCCGGGACCGAGGTCATTGAGCGCAACGCTTGAAGATTGCCGAAGAAACGCGCGAAGGCGAACTTCTCGAAGTCGCGTGCGCTCCGCCCCGCCGCGCCGGTCAGGAACACGATGTCCACTGCCATTACTATCTTGGGCTGCACCTTTTTGATGATCTCGACGAAATTCGTTGAGTTCTCCTGAAACTCCTTGCCTTTTATGTATTGCGGGGTGCCGGGAACGCTGTAGGCCGGGTGCTGGAATGCTTCTTTGGTGATCCCGGCGGTGAACGGGGCGATGAAGGCGCCTTTCTCCTTGATCAGCATGGCCGTCTCTTCGGAGATGAACTGGCCGTGCTCGATGCTCTTGACGCCGAGTTCCAGCGCGCGCTGGATATGGGCGTCCTGATAGACGTGGACGGCAACGTAGGTGTCGCGGGTCGTAGCTTCTTCGATGGCTGCACGGATTTCCTCGTCGGTGAACTGAGGTGCGAAGAGCGGGCCCTTTTCCGATGAGATACCGCCACCAACCATGATCTTGATCTGACTGGCGCCGTCGGCGAAGTTGCGGCGTACGGCGGCGCGCACTGCATCTGCTCCGTCGGCGAGCTGCGTGATGCCCAGATTCACGAGATTGCTCCGCGAAGGATTGACGTTTTGGCTGACAAGGGTGATGTCGCCATGGCCAGAGGTTTGCGAGATGTAGCTGGCCGAAGGATAGATCCGAGGGCCGTCGAGCAGGCCGCTGTCGATGGTCTTCTTAAGCCCCGTGGCCATGCCGCCCATGCCCCGCACCGTGGTGAAACCGTCGGCGAGCCAGTCCTGCGCCTGGGCCGCGGCGCGGGCGCCGATCTCGTCCCAGCGCATGGCTTCCAAATCGGCGAGATTGGCGCCATTCATGTTGAAATGAACGTGGCTGTCGATCAGGCCCGGCATCAATGTGCGACCGCCGCCGTCAATGACTAAGGCGCCGACTACTGCTTTGATCTTACCCTTCGCGATCTTCTTGATGAGATTACGCTCCACCATGACGCTCATGCCCTTTGCGAGCATGTCGGCCTTGCCGTCAAAAATGTTGACGTTGGTGAAGAGGATTTGTTGTTTGAATTTTTCTTCCGCCGCTAAAACCTGCGCCGCGGGAACCACGACGCTCAGGCAGGCCAAATGGCACGCCGCAACAATCCATTCAAGCCCGCGCATTCTCCATTCCTCTCATGCATGAGCGGGAGGTGATTGCCTCCAACATTGCCCTCGTCTGCTACTTCAACGTGTTGCGGTAGATTTTGCCGCCCTTCATGACGAGATGAAGTGTCGGGATCGGCTTCCAGACGGGATCGGCGTCGAACCACTTGTCCGTCCCGCCAATGACGCTGACGTCCTCGAGGGGATTGCCGTCGACCAGCAGGATGTCGGCGTAGGCGCCCTCCTCGATCACACCCAGCTTGCCGGACTTGTAGGGATTGCGCGGGCCGGAGAGTGCCAGGACCTCGCCGGCCGTCGAAGTCATCTGCTTCAGCACCTCGAATTTGCTGTCGAAGGTCTGGGTGCGCCACCAAATTTCATATCGCCGGGCCCGTTCCGCATCGGCAAAGACGCCGACATAGTCAGACGCAAACATCACCTTGACCTTGTGCTTAAGTAGGTTGCGGCCGAAGTCCTTGTATTTTCTTCCAAGCGCCTGTGTCTCCGGGATCTTGTCTTTCGCCATCAGCGGATTGCGGGCGAGGTCGGGCGAAATGCCCCACATCTGCGGCACCACGTAGGCGCCTTGCTTGGCAATGCGCTTCATGGTGTCTTCAGAGATGAAGAAGCTGTGTTCGAATGTCTTGACGCCGCAATCGAGTAGGCGGTTGACCGCCCTGTCGGTAAAGACATGAGCTGCCACATAGGTTCCCCAGTCCTTGACCGCCTCGACAATCGCGCATGTTTCATCCTTGGAGTATTGCGTCGTGTCGATCGGGTCAAAGCGCGACGCGCCACCACCTCCGGCCATGATCTTAATCTGGGTCGCGCCATTTCTGAGATTAAGGCGTGTGGCAGCGAGGACCGCGGGAACGCCATCGGCCACCATGCCGATTCCAAACCGTTCGAAATTCGACAAATCTCCGCGAATTCTGTAGCTGAGCCCGGCATCCGCGCGATCACGGAAGTCACCGTGTCCAGACGTCTGGGAAATAAATGCGCCTGAGGGATAGAGGCGTGGCCCGATGATGAGACCTGAATCGATGGCGCGCTTTAGGCCGAAAGCTGGCCCCCCCATGTCACGCACCGAGGTGAAGCCATCCATTAGGGCCCGTCGAACAACAACAACCCCATGATATGCAAGATCGGTCAGATCTTGATCTCTCTCGATTGTGCTGAAGTCCGAGTTCATCATGAGATGCGCGTGGCCGTCGATCAGCCCCGGCATCAATGTGCGGCCACCGCCGTCGATGACTTTCGCTCCGCCAGCTTCGATGCCGCCTTTGGCGACTTTTTTTATGAGGTTGCCCTCAACGAGCACGCTCATGCCCTCGGCGAGCTTGTCGGCCTTGCCGTCGAAGACATTGACGTTGGTGAAGAGCGTTTGCTCTTGCTTCGTCTCTTGCGCAATGGCGCCGAGGGTGGCGATTGCCGCCGCGGCGAAAGCAGTAAAAGCGAATGTCAGTGGTCGTCGCGCATGGGCGATCATGGTCAAACTCCCGTTCGGTTTTCGAATGGTTTTGTGGCTGTAGGATTTTTTGCGGCGGCAGTGAGCGAAGACTTGCGGAGCGATAGCGGGACCAGGGTGCTGGAATGGCCTGGTGATGGTGAA
>JAUVMS010000276.1 GCA_030600135.1 Hyphomicrobiales bacterium
AGCCGAATATGCAAAGCTCGTCCGTCACATCTGCGAGAACGACATGCTCAACGGCTGCAACATACGCCTCGATGGCGCGATTCGCCTGGCGATCAAGTGAATTCGCCAGCGGTTCGCTCGAGTCGTTGAGAGAACCGCGGATGCTCGCTCCAGAACCAGAGCCGCCCGCCAGTGGCATCCGTTTTCGGTCGTTCCTGACTGATTAGCGGAGTTGGTAAGCTCGGCCGGGATCCACGAGACAACTTGGTGATTCGGCACCGAACATGCGCCCGCAACGCTGTTGAAACAGCTGCGAAGTGTGGTTTTATCCGTTTACCCCCAAAAAAAGAGAAATAATTCCGCCCAATGCCTTGGTGGACGTTGCAGATCGCATTACTTGTCAGCACAAGGATTGATAGAGGGCAACAAAAATTGGGATGAAACGAACGATGTTGGGGCGTCGCTTGAATAGCAATGGCCTGCCAATTCGCATGCTAGCGCGCACTTCACTCATCATGGCTCTGGCAGTTGTGGCGTCGGTGCCAATTCTGGTGTTGGTCGGGTCCGAATCGGAAAAATTCAACCGCTGGCGCGCGGACGTCGAACACGTCGGTGGCAGCCTCGAATTTGGCGGCGGCGGTTCTTTCGGAACCGGATCTGTCATCTTCACCGAAGGCGGAAGTGATGATTTCACTCAAAGGATAAGAAGTGAAAAGCATTGGAAGAAGAACCGAAAAGGCAATAAATACTCAAACAAGGCACTAAAAAACGCAAAGCATTCAAGTTTGCTCAAGACGAAATCGTATGGATTTTTCAACCTTCTAGGAGAGGATGAGAAAAATAGTAGGCGCAACAAATCACGGAAGGCGCGAGGTACGTACCGCACTGTTTGTGTGCGCACGTGCGACGGTTATTACTGGCCCGTGAGTTTCGCGACGTCGCGTAGCCAGTTTCGGGCGGATGATAAATACTGCAAGTCAAGTTGTGAAGCTCCCGCCAGGTTGTTCTATTACTCCAATCCTGGTGAAGAACCACCGGATATGGTGGATCTAAAGGGGCGAAAATATAATCAGCAAAGTTTTGCTTGGCGCTTTCAGGCGAAATACGATGCGCAATGCAAGTGTGGAGCGCATCCTTGGGAAGAGGTCTCCGTCACGCGCCATCAGATGTATGCCGAGCTCGAGAAGACGGGCAAGCTCAAGCGGTATCTCGCAAAGCTTACCCGTCGCGCGCGCCGAACCAGTGGGAAACGGCGGCGCGAGAAGAACATTGGCGTCGCTCGCGCCGGCCGCGTAAAGCTTTCCAGTGCCCGCCTCAAAAAGGCTCGTGGGCTAACAAAGGCCAATCCGACTACGCGTAGAGCAAAGAAGGTGCGCCGGAAAGCGAATGCCAAACCTTGGAAGAAGGATTGGAAGTCGATGCGACTCGGCGCCGGCAACCGCAAAAAGTCCAGCCGCCGCAAATCCGTCGCGCGTCGTAAGTCCCGCGATAGCTGGAAGTCACGGGCGTTCAATCGAAACTGATTGCACGATCGATACGGCTTCTACCTGACCGCCAGCCGTGGAGAATTCGTCCATCGAAAATCATGCGTCGATGCCGTCGCGAGGTCGCACTCGCAGGCAACACCACGGCGTCGTTCGGATGCCGGAAAATTCGAGCCGGTAGCAAACGCCTAACCATATTTTGCCAAACGTTTAGAAAGCATTCTTCCTTTCATGGCTATGATGCGTATCGGCGGGCACGTTGCTCGCGATCGAGCTGCATATTTGAGTATTGCGTTATCATGCCGGTTCAGTTGCTTGCCGCGAGGCGGCGGTTCTGCAGGCGGACGGCCAAGTCGCCGATTGGTGCTGCGAGCCTCATCAACGTTTTGTTGATTTCATCATTGGTTCTTCTTCTTGCGCCCCAACAAGCTTTTGCGCAAAGCAGTAGCGGCGGTTTCATGAGCCTGCTGTTCCCCTTCATCGGGTCCAAGAAACCGAGGCGCGCGCGGCCGGTGGAACCAAGATCTCAAACCCAAATCAAGAGACTTGGCAAAGGACGCCAGTTCTTTGCGCCATTCTCCTTCAGTCGCGGCCTTGAACGGCGCGCGCCAATGCAGACCGAGCGTCCGCTCTCTGGCTATCGAACCATGTGCGTGCGCACGTGTGATGGCTATTATTGGCCAATTTCGTATGGGGTGACGAGTGATCGGTTTGGGGCCGATCGTGAGGTCTGCCATTCAACGTGCATGGACGAGACGCGCCTCTACTTCTTGCCAACTCACTCTGACGATATGGCCAAGATGCGAGATCTCAACGGCGGGCGTTACGAGCAGTTGAGCACTGCATTTCGCTATCGCAAGGAAATGGTCGCCGGTTGCGGCTGCCGCCCCAAGCCCTGGACTGAGGTCGAGCGCGCGCGCCACAAGCGCTATGCCGCGATTGAACGCGTACGCAAATTGGACGAAGTGGAAGGCGGTGATTGGTTGACGGCAATCAGCGAGGTCGATGTTCCTGGTGCCAGCGAAGTTGCGATCAACGACCATGTGTCAGCCGCTGATGGTGCTGGTGTGGTCGTGACGATGCAGAATGGCGTGCGTGTTTGGCGACCGGCAGCGGGTCTGGTGCATATTTCCGGCGCACAGCAAACTAGCTTGCCGCGTGAATTCGTGCCCAGCGATATCGGGCTTGTCGAGGCGCCAAGAGTTCTGAAGAAGAGGCCTTGGAGGTTCAACTTCAACATTAATAGCCGTGGCAACTAGACAATGTGACCTATTTGGCCCGTCGCAGGCATGCTTCGCCAGCGACGACAGTCCAAGCCACGGATCGCTAGCGGGCCCGCTTCCTGTCGGTTGTCGAGCGCTGCCAATGCCCTACTTCTCGAACCGATCCATGGCCCGAGCAAGTTTTATGTCGCGCTCGGTGACGCCGCCGGCGTCATGCGTCGCCAGAGTGACATCAACGCGATTGTAGACGTTGAACCACTCTGGATGGTGATCCATTTTCTCGGCCGTGAGAGCGACTTGGGTCATCCAAGCGAAGGCCGCATTGAAGTTTCTGAACTTGAACGACTTGGAAATGGCATCGCGGTCGGCGGCCTCGGACCAACCTTCGAGTTCCGACAACGCTGATGCTCGCTCGTCGCCTTTCAGTGGGCCACTCATGTCAATCTCCATTCGCTGCACGCTGCTCGATCCATGAGCATGCGATCGTTTGGTATATTAACAGGGCGGTGCGAAACTGCTCACTCACAAATGGAAGGGGCGGTGATGGCGGTCTTTCGAGTTTTGTTCGTCTGTCTCGGCAATATCTGCCGGTCGCCGATGGCTGAGGGCGTTTTGCGGAACGAGGCAGCGAAAGCTGGAGCCACGGACACTTTCGAGATCGAGTCTGCGGGAACCGGAAGCTGGCACATTGGCAATCCGCCGGACCCGCGCGCGCAAGCGGCAGCGCTCGAGCGTGGCGCCGACATTTCCGCATTGCGTGGTCGCTTGGTCGACGAGGAGGATTTTGAGCGTTTCGACCTCATCGCGGCGATGGATCGAGCCAACTATGCGGTACTGAAGCGCATGGCCCCCAAAGACCAGGTTCACAAGCTGCGGCTCGCCATGAGCTTCGTGGATGGTGCCCGGGTCGACGAGGTCCCGGATCCCTACTTTGGCGAAGGCGCTGGATTTGAGCACGTGCTCGACCTTCTCGGTGACGTCGCGCAGGGAATCTTGGCGGCCCGTCGCGAAGGCCGGATTTGAGCGCTCGTCCGTGCTCGTCACCGCTCGTTCGGTGGTATGTTCTTGGTGCGGGTGGAAAATTCGCGAACGTTTTCGCGATCGTACTTGAGATGAACCCGTTGCGCGGATGGCGGTTGGTGGACGCGGCTCACACCTTCGCGGCGCGCGGTTTTGGGGCGGATTGGTCGCGGGCAAAAGCCACCTCCGCAGTTCGGGCAAACGTCTTCGAGTTGGTCAGCGACACAGGATGCGCAGAACGTGCATTCGTAAGAGCAGATCATCGCATCAGGCGCGTCGGCGGGTAAGTCCTTATCGCAGAATTCGCAGTTGGGCCTCAAATCGAGCATGGCCGGGTCGTTCCTCCAGTTGTTTTCGCGTCATTGGCCGGGGTTGGCCCGAGTGTTTCAGATCCTCATTCAGAGAGCGGGAATGCATCCTCGATCACATAGGGCCCGCCGCCTGAACCGGGGCGCGAGGAGAAAAGCACAAAGCGCGTCGCCGCAAATGGTGCCCCTTCGAACTGGCCATAGGCTTCAAGGATAGGTGTGATTGCTTTCGGCCTGGTGCCGGACAAGCGCGCAATGGTGACGTGCGGGGCGTACTTTCGACTTTCAGGGCGGAGCCCTGCCCTTTGCGCGGCTCGTTCGTGGGCGGCGTGAAGTTGATTGATTTCTTTGTCCGCCTTGACGCCCACCCACAATGTCCGTGGTTTGCGATTGCCGAAGTAGCCAATGCCAAAAAGCTGAAGCTCGATTGGTCGCGCCTTGATGTCGGCGATTTGCTCGACAAAGGCGTCCGCCGTCGGGCCGTCGACATCGCCAATGAAGCGCAATGTGATGTGGTAGTTGTCCGGATCGACCCAGCGCGCACCGGCGAGTGGGGCTTGCAGCATGGCCAGCCGTTCGGCATCGCGAGTTGGAACTTCGAGCGCGGTGAAAAGGCGTGGCATGGTCTGCTTCCGATGGCCGCGGATGCGGAAGTTAGATACTTGGCTTCGCGAGCGGTCTTTGCGGTCGCATTGCTCGCTATGATCAGCACTACGGACAGGGGTTGGGGCTTTCCAGGTGAATTTTTTCCATTTCCTCCAGGAGATCCGCCGAGAGGTTGAGTTCGGTTGAGGCGAGATCGGTTTCGAGCTGCTCGAGGGTCGTGGCACCAATAATATTCGACGTCACGAATGGTCGCGTCGTAACGAACTGCAGTGCCATTTGTGCCGGATCGATGCCGTATTCACGGGCCAGCTCGACATAGCTGGCGATGGCTTTGGTGGCGCTCGGTGTTTGATAGCGGCTCGGAAAGTTCGGGAAGAGCGCCATTCGCGAGCCCTTCGGGCGGGCGCCGCCTTCGTACTTGCCGCTCAAGAATCCTTGGCCGAGCGGTGAATAGGCAAGCAGGCCAACCTGCTCACGGTGGGCGATCTCCGAGAGACCAAGCTCGTAGACACGATTGATGAGACTGTATGCGTTCTGTATCGAGGCGATCCGGGGTTGCCCACCATGGTCGGCGGCTTCGAGGTGTCGCATGACCCCCCAGGGGGTTTCGTTGGACACGCCGACGTGTCGGATCTTGCCGTCTCGAACCAACCCGGCGAGAGCCTCGAGCGTCGATTCGATGGCTTCTGCCGCACCCTCTTGGTGGTCGTAGCCAAGCCCGCCGAACAGGCGCATCGGGCGATCAGGCCAATGGGCCTGATAGAGATCGATGTAATCGGTGCGGAGCCGGCGCAGGCTGCCTTCTACGGCCTCTTTGATCTGGCTTGCGTTGAGGCGGGGCGTGGTGC
>JAUVMS010000406.1 GCA_030600135.1 Hyphomicrobiales bacterium
CAAAACGTCACCGACCTCGGGGCCGGAGCCGAGGCCGAGATCCAGAATGTCACGTCCGGCGACCGGCAACTGCGGTGCCTCCCAGGTCTTGGCGAGATTGACGAATTCCGCAATCTGCGCAAACCGGGTGTCATCGACGTCCCGCCCTGTGGCCAAGAACAAGCCATTGAGAAAACCGTCCCGGCCTAGCATGTAGAGCTGAGCCTTGGCGCTCTCTTGATCGCCGGGCAAGCAAGGGGCCGTCTTTTCAATCGCCAAAGCTGACAGTCGCGCACGCTCCTTGTTGGAGAGCCGAAGGCGGTCCGCCACTCGCTCCACGTCCTCTGCGACACGGATCACCAGCGCGCCCAGGCGCCGGACAGGTTCCACGCCAAGGTGGTGTCGCGCCTCGAACTCGATCCATGCCGTTAACCGAGAAGGCGCGGGCACCGATCCGAGCACGTCGACCAGCAATCCATGATCGAACATCGCCTCGATGGCATCGAGCGCCAGGGGTGCCGCCAGCAACTTCAACAGCTCGACCCGCACTCGTTCTGCCGAAAGTTGTGCCAGCCCGCCTCGCCCGCGCACGCATGCTGCAAGTGAGTCCTCATCAAGAGGACCATCGCCATATTCCGCCGCGAAGCGAAAGAACCTCAGGATCCGCAAATAGTCCTCGTGGATTCGATCATCTGCGGAGCCGATGAATCGCACCCGGCGGGCGATCAAATCGTCATAGCCGCCGAGCGGATCGAAAATCGTCCCGTCGCGGTCGCAATAAAGCGCATTCATCGTGAAATCGCGGCGTGCGGCATCCGCCCGCCAATCGGTGGTGAAAGCGACAAGCGCGTGCCGCCCAAAAGTTTCGATGTCGCGTCTGAGCGTCGTTACCTCGATTGGCGTGCCACCGGAGACGATTGTGACCGTGCCATGCTCGATCCCCGTGGCGACCGCCTTGAGCCCGGCCGCTTCGGCAACGCGCATGACCTCGTCGGGCGGTGCCGTTGTCGCCAAATCAATATCGCGAACGGCCTGACCGAAGAGCGCATTGCGCACCGTGCCGCCGACGGCGCGAACCGCATGGCCGGCGCCCTCGATTGCCTCGAAGACGGCCTGCGTGTCAGGGGCGGCCAGCCACTCGGCGTGCTCGAGCTTTGCCGGCGCATTTTTCACCGTGGCCATGAGTGGCAAACCACTCCTATTCGATGTGTCCAGGCTCGATCCGTCCATCGTTGAAGGACGGGGGATGGTAGACACCACCCGGCGGGGCCCCCTCGAAGGAAATGAAATAAATCAACGCTGCAATGACCAGCACAGTTCCCGCGATGAGCAACCAAAGAATTGGCGCATCATCCAAAACCGCGCCCGGGGGCAGCTCGCGTCGCGCCAGCCACACATAGAGGACGTACAAAAGGAGAGGTAACAGAAAAAGCAGTATGTTTATGAGGACGACACGGACCATGAGCCCATCAGCCTTTCGTGCAGGTTGCGAATGATGCCGGCCGTGGCACCCCATATATAGCGGTTCTCGTAGGGCATTGCGTAGTAATGGCGTCGTCGTCCCTTCCACACGATCGAGTGCCGCTGGTGGTTGCCGGCGTCCATCAAGAACGCCAACGGCACCTCGAAAATCTCGGCGACCTCCATAGGGTCGATCTGCGTGGCAAATCCCGGTTGGACAAGCCCGACGACCGGCACGATGCGAAAGCCGGTGCCGGTCTGGTAGGTGTCGAGATAGCCAATCACATCCACCGCGTCGCGCGCCAGCCCAATCTCTTCCTCGCTCTCTCTAAGCGCCGTGTCTTTGGCATTCAGATCCTTCGGCTCCATCTTGCCGCCCGGAAAGGCAATTTGCCCGGCGTGCGATGGCAGGTGGTCTGTGCGCTGGGTCATGAGCACGGTGAACTCGCCAAGATGCACCACAACCGGCACCAAGACAGCGGCCGGACGCAGCTTGTGGAAATCTTGGGTCGGGTCGATACCAGGATTGAGATCATGGTCACCGCGGGCGGGTGGGTGCAATGGATCGAACACCGCGCCGTTCGGTTCGCGCTCCAAAGCACGCTCGGCGAGCGCGCGAAACGCGTCCGGACCCGCCTGAAAATGTTCGCCGAACGGCTTAGCTACGGTCATTCTGCGGCGCTTTCTCGCTTTGCAATTTGGCTCCTAAGTCAAATCGTCGATCGTCTCGGCACGCGCCATGGCAAAAAAAGTTTCGCAGCTCCAAACACCGAACTGGTCAATTCCATCAATGTTCTCGACCGCCGCCAGCGCGACGAGATCATAGTATATCGCTCGCGTCAGCAAAGCCCTCAACCCGTCTCGTACGTCCACATAGGGTCTCAGTCCACCGGTTGCAGCCTCTTGCTCGAACGAGAGAGCGTGCGCAGCATCGCACCTCACGATGTCGTCCACGTTCGTTCGAAATGTCAATATTTGCGCTTGTCCTCTGCCGACGGCGACCATTTCAACCGCCAAAAACGGGGCGTCGTCGACCTGGACCAACACCTTCTCCACAGGCGTTACCAGGTAGTGCCGGCCATCCTCGTCGCGTCGCAAGACTGTCGAGAACAGCCGCACCAGGCGTTTTCGCCCGATCGGGCTTGCTTGATAATGCCAGGCGCCATCACCGGTGATACGCAAACCAACGTTGCGGGTTTCCGAGGGTTGCCACAAATGGACGGGTGGCAATGGGCACGAATTGCCGCCAGCCAACAGACTTTCGAGCCTTGTAAGCTCGCCAGCCCCTCCCACATTTTGTTGACTATCGTCGCCCGGCATTGCACTTCCGCTCCACGCGCTTTTGAGCGGCAGTCCATTGCCGCACACTTGTCCTATTGGCAAGAGAACAAGATTGTGACCAATTTTTCCGAGAGAGTGTTACTCCTTCGATCAACAAGCCATATATATTCATTATCATGACAAACCTCAGTCAAACCGACGATGACATCGTCGCACGGGTCGAGGCCGCCGGCGAGAAGATGCGTCAAATCCGCGAGGCGGCGGCGACTGTAATCTTCGGACAGGACCAGGTCATCGAGCTTACGCTGATCACTCTGCTTGCAGGCGGTCATGCCTTGTTGATCGGTGTTCCGGGGCTTGCCAAGACCTCACTCGTCGAAATGCTCGGCACCGTTCTCGGTCTCGACGACAAGCGCATCCAGTTCACGCCCGACCTAATGCCATCGGATATTATTGGCTCCGAGGTGCTCGAGGAAACTGGTGAGGGCCGGCGCGGCTTCCGCTTCGTCAAAGGGCCGATCTTCACCCAGCTCTTGATGGCCGACGAGATCAACCGCGCGAGTCCGAAGACCCAGTCGGCGCTGCTTCAGGCCATGCAGGAGCATCACGTCACGTTTGCCGGTGTGCGCTACGACGTGCCCGCGCCATTCCACGTCCTGGCGACGCAGAATCCGCTCGAACAAGAGGGCACATATCCCTTGCCCGAAGCCCAGCTCGACCGTTTTCTTTTGCAGGTTGACGTCGACTACCCCGATGAGCTGGCGGAGCGGCGCATGCTCCATGCCACCACCGGCACCGAAGAGCGTACGCTAGGGTCCTTCTTTTCAGCGGGCGAGTTGATCGCGGCGCAGCGCCTCGTGCGGCAAATTCCGGTCGGCGACCAAGTGGTTGACGCAATATTGAAGCTCGTCCGTTCCGTCCGCCCGGGCGGCGGGGCCGGCGACGACATCGACCGACTGATCACCTGGGGTCCAGGCCCTCGTGCGAGCCAAGCGTTGATGCTCGCGGTGCGCGCCAAGGCATTGATCGAAGGCCGGCTTGCACCAAGCGTCGACGATGTGATCGCGCTCGCCGAGC
>JAUVMS010000339.1 GCA_030600135.1 Hyphomicrobiales bacterium
CCTCTGCCTCATCACAGCGGCCGCGGGCGAAGTCGCTGCAAACGATACGGTTATTACCAATTACCGAGACCAGGACGCCTTGGCGCTTGAAGCTCAGGAAGCCGCTCGCGATGGGTTCGCCGCCAAGTTGGCGATCCATCCCGCGCAAGTGCCGGTTATCAACGAGGCCTTTACACCGAGTGCGGAGGATGTGGCCAGAGCCGAGGGCATTGTCGCGGCATTTGCCGAACAGGGCGACGTCGGCGTGGTTGGGCTCGGCAATGAAATGCTCGATCGGCCACATCTCCGCCGCGCCGAGCGGATATTGGAACGGGCACGGCTGGGGGAGGTGGCCAAAAGTCGGTCTTGAGGCTCCCTCGCTTCAATCACGATTCGGGGTGGCGCTCATGCATATGACATTGGTTCCACTTGCTGGTTTGGCCGGGCCGGTCAGAATGCCTCTCCGCCCATTGCGGCGCTCGATCCTAGCACTGGTACTCGCAGCGCTTCCGGTTTCTGTGTCGGCCGAGCCCATCGAACTGGTTCAATCGGGCTACTATCAGTACGCCAATCGCTACATCGCCGAGATTGCCGCCAACAACGAGCTCTTGTCGCTCATCGAAAAGCAGAACGCGGCGAACAAGAAGATTTCTCAGGGGCAAATCGATGCCCAGGACAAGGCCTGGCGCGCCGACGACATGTCGTTCATCGAACCGATTTTGAACAATGCGATGTCGAAGTATCTGGCCGGCCAGGTCAAGGCGAGCCGGGGGTTGGTGGCTGAAATCATCGTGATGGACACCAAGGGCCTCAACGTCGGGCAATGGCCGAAAACCACCGACTATTGGCAGGGCGATGAGGACAAGTTTCAGAAGACCTATGGCGCCGGCGCCACTGCACGGTTTACCGACCGGGTGGAGTTCGACGATTCCACGCAGCGCTGGCTGCAGCAGATCAGCAAGACCGTTTCCATAGATGGCCAGCCCATCGGCGCCATCACCGTCGGTATTGACGTTGCGTTCATGAAGTAAACGGGGCCGGTCGGGGCCGACAATCGGGCGAAGAAGGATTAATACTCCGGCGCGATCGCCGGCATCAACACATCACGGCATAGACGCCAATCAATGGGCGAATTGAGCGGGGCGCGCGACAGTTGTTTCGATGGCAGAGGGAAGTGATTGGTCCAGCGGACATATTTGGCTGGCTTTTCGCCATCATGCTCGGAACCGGATAAACTGAAACTACTTTGTCGTGGGCTGTGGTGGGATGAGTGAAGAACAGGCGAACGTTGGTAATGAACTCGAGGCGGAATTTAGGGCAGATCTTGAACAGCTCAAGAATTACGAAGAGGGTCACACGCGCGAGACCAGGAAGAGGCTCTTACTTTGGGCCATACGTTGGGCGATTGGTTTTGGGCTCATTGCGATAGCAGTCTATTTCAATCCGGATTGGAGCTGGCTTTGGTGGGTAGGTGCTGCGGTCGCCGCCCTAAGTCTTGCATTGATCGTCGTGAGCTCGCTTTTTTTGAAACGTAAGTTGGCGCGAACAACGCAAAAAATGTCCGAACTCGAGGAGCGGATTCAGGACATCGACAATGACGAGATCAATCCCGACGAGGCCCGTATTTGAGCTGATCGCGGTGGTGGCGCGTACCGCCATGGGACGCCGGTTGTCGCAGTAGTTGTGCTTAGAACATGGCGGGATGGACGCGATCCGGCGGGGCGTGGCCGTCGAGGAAGGTCTTGATGTTGATGATGACTTTCTCGCCCATGTCGATGCGGCCCTCGATCGTGGCCGAGCCCATGTGCGGCAGGATGACGACGGTGTCGCTCTTCAAGAGCTTCGGATTGACCGCGGGTTCGTGCTCGAAGACGTCGAGGCCCGCGCCTGCGATCTCGCCAGTCTCGACCATGCGCGCTAGGGCGTTCTCGTCGATCACCTCGCCACGGGCGGTGTTGACGATGTAGGCCGTGGGTTTGAGGAGCTTGAGGCGGCGTGCCGACAAGAGGTGAAACGTGGCCGGTGTGTGGGGACAGTTGACGGAAATGATGTCCATACGCGCCAGCATCTGGTCAAGGCTATCCCAATAGGTGGCCTCCAGTTCGCGCTCGACCTCCTCGTGCACGCGGCGGCGGTTGTGATAGTGGATTTGTAGGCCAAACGACTTGGCACGCTTCGCCACGGCCTGACCGATACGACCCATGCCGATAATGCCGAGGCGTTTGCCGAAGATCCGGTGTCCGAGCATCCAGGTTGGCGACCAGCCGCGCCATTGGCCTGACGACTGCTTGAGGTATGCCGTGCCCTCGGCCAGCCGGCGCGGAACGGCCAGAATGAGCGCCATGGTCATGTCTGCGGTGTCTTCGGTTAGAACACCGGGCGTGTTGGTAACAATGATCCCGCGATTTCGTGCCGTGTCCAAATCCACGTTGTCGACGCCCGTGCCGAAATTTGCGATCAACTTGAGCTGCGGGCCGGCCTGACTGACGACGGAGCGGTCAATCCGGTCCGTGACCGTCGGCACAAGCACATCTGCCGACTTGACCGCTTCGACCAATCCGGCCTGGGTCATCGGTTCATCGTCGAGGTTGAGTTGAGCCTCGAACAGCTCCCGCATCCGAGTCTCGACGACTTCAGGCAGTTTTCGGGTCACAACGACGAGGGGCTTGTTTGTGCTCATGAAGTGGTTCCGCAAGTGGTTCCGCGAATTGGACGGCTTTTGGTCACGCGTTCGCGCGTTGCGCGCTCAATAGGCCTCGGCGCGCAAATCGCGTGTCCTCGCCTTCTAACAGAACAGTGCGTGTCTGACAAAGCGCACAGACGGGTAATATTGTCGGCGGCAGGTCCACCCAATCTTGCTTTGTGGGCGTACTTGAAATGTCAGGTGAATCATGTTTTGGGCAATGGTCATGAACACGTTCCAGCACTCGATCGATCTGACCTCGCGGGAAGTGGCCAGAGGTTGCCATGTCGTTCTGCTCGCAGTCATTTTCTTGGTTGCCGTGACGTTTGGTGCCGGGGCCCAGACAGCCAAATCGAGCGGTCCGCCGCTGCCTCGTTTTGCCAGCCTGAAATCCAGCAAGGTCAATGTTCGGCGCGGCCCTGGCAAGGAGTACCCAATCGCTTGGGTTTTCAAGAGCTTGGGTCTACCCGTCGAGATCATCAAAGAGTACGAGAACTGGCGCCAGGTGCGCGACAGCGAGGCCGCCGTCGGGTGGATACATGCCGGGCTTTTGAGCGGACGTCGGACGGCAATCGTCGCGCCGTGGGCGGCCTCGAAAGCACAAAGTGAGGCGAACGTGGCACTCTATGCCTCGCGTTCGAACGGCAAGACTATTCTGGCATACGTCGAGCCGGGAACGGTGATCGGCATATTGCAGTGCGACGGCGCTTGGTGCGAAATTTCAGTCGATGATTTTCGCGGATGGATGGCGCAAAGCAAATTGTGGGGGATCTATCCGAACGAGCGGCTTAAATGAGGCGTGGCATGTGTGCCTGCACTCGGTATAACGGTGTGAGCTAGCAGGCGTTGAAGAACTCGGTGAGGTCGCGACGCGGTTGAATTGGTCGTCGTATTGGCTGTGAACCCCACCGCAGCCTACCCGAAATTCACCGGTGTGGCGGTTCGGGAACGGATCGATCGGTTTCAGTGGGTCCGATTTCGCCGCAGATCGCGCTTCGCAAGGCGAGGGTCAAAAGGACGACAGAATGGTTCAACTCAAGCTCCCGCGCAATTCTCAAGTCACCACCGGCAAGACCTGGAACGAGGGCCAGGGCGCGCGATCGAAGGCTTTTCAAATTTATCGCTGGAACCCGGACGACGGCGAAAATCCGCGCATGGATACCTACCATGTCGACCTCGATACGTGTGGGCCGATGGTTTTGGATGCGTTGATCAAGGTGAAGAACGAGATTGATCCGACGCTGACATTTCGGCGCTCGTGTCGCGAGGGAATTTGCGGCTCCTGCGCCATGAATGTCGATGGCACCAATACGCTCGCGTGTATCAAAGGCATCGACGAGATCGACGGCGACGCGAGCATCTATCCCCTGCCGCACATGGAGGTGATCAAGGATCTGGTGCCGGATATGACGAATTTCTTCGCCCAGTACCGATCGATCGAACCATGGCTGCAGACGGTGTCGGCCGAGCCGCAACGGGAGTGGCGCCAGGCGCGTCGCGACCGTGAAAAGCTGGACGGCCTTTACGAATGCATCTTGTGCGCGTGCTGCTCGACGTCGTGTCCTAGCTATTGGTGGAACTCGGATCGCTATCTGGGACCCGCCGTGCTGCTGCAGGCTTACCGCTGGGTGATCGACAGTCGCGATGAAAATACCGGCGATCGATTGGACAATCTTGAGGACCCATTCCGGCTCTATCGGTGCCACACGATCCTGAACTGCGCCAAGGCCTGCCCGAAGGGTCTCAACCCCGCCAAGGCGATCGCCGAGCTCAAGAAAATGTTGGTTGAGCGGCAGGTTTAGCGGCTTGTTGCGCTGTCTGAGGTGGGGGGTATGGCTGACGACGTGCGCACGCCGTAAGACCTGGCGCCTGTGATTCGTCGCCCTACTCCGCCTGGCGTTCCTATATCAGCAAACACCCATTGACTCCGTAGTATGGTACGACCTTTAGGTTGGACGGTATGTGGAGTTGTGATGATGCGAATTGGTGAGGCAG
>JAUVMS010000194.1 GCA_030600135.1 Hyphomicrobiales bacterium
CCGCAACAATAGTCGCAGGACGCAACTCGGCCTGGCCGTTGGCGATCAGTCCTCGGCGCGTCGATAGGAATAGGTCCGACGCCTGATGGTGACGCCCGCATTGCGTCCGGCGACCAGCCAGTAGACCAAGCCCGCCATCAAACCGGCAGCACCTGCGGTGATCGTTCCATAGCGGGTCGGAGCTTGGTAGGACGCCGGGTCGACGTAACTCATGCCCAGTGCGGCGGCCAACGCGACCATCGTTCCGGCAAGTGCGTAAAACACGATTGACTGAATGCTGAGCGTTTCCGCCAGAATAATGATGGCCAGCATGGGTATAATGCCAGCGACCAAGAACACCAGGGCCGTATCGAACACGAGATTGGCGTATTCAGATAAGGAGCGGGGTTAGATTCACGTTCTGAGGCGTCAGCGAAGCCAAGGCAAATCCGACAAAAGCGACGCTGGCCATCAAACAGGCCAAGACGTAGGCTGCCAATACCCACGCATAATGGCCCACAAGTCGCGTCATGCTTGCCGTCCGGCGAGCAGCCAATAAATCAGCCCACCAGCGAAACCTGCGGTTGCGAAGATCTGAAGGAATGTCGTCGACGGTAGAGCGGCCGTTTGTGTGCCAATGAAGCTGGTGAGGAGAGGAATCGCGGCAAGCGCCGCTCCGCCCGCCAGCACATAGTAAATGGCGGAGCGAATGCCGGCCACTTCGCCAACGATGACCATCAGCAGACCGGGTACGATTGTGAGCGCGGAAGCGAGGCCGCCAATGAAGAGCGCTTGGTTCCAGTAACCGACCAGGACATCGAGGCTGCCGTCGCCGATTTGCTCGAGGCCAACGTCCTGCGCTTCATGGACGAAGCGTTCCAGACCGAGCGTTATCAGCACAAAGGCACAGACAGTACCGGCTAGGACAAACGCGATCGAGACCCAGATGACACGGCCGACGGTTCTTAGCATCGCCAGTTCCTCAAGCCGGGGCCTCCGCATCGCCAGCGCGGCGCTCGCTTGCCCGCAAACGTGTCGATGCCGATTTGAGCTGGCCGCATGCCGCCATGATGTCGCGGCCGCGCGGGGTGCGGACCGGGCTCGCGTAACCAGCCTTGTTGACGACCTCGGCGAAGCGCTCAATCTGCTCCCAGTCAGAGCACTCGTAAGGCGAGCCAGGCCAAGGGTTGAAGGGAATCAAATTGATTTTCGCAGGAATGCCCGCCAACAGGCGGACCAATTCCTTGGCTTCGGCCAGACTGTCGTTGATACCCTTGAGCATCACGTATTCGAATGTGATGCGCTTGGCATTGGACAGCCCGGGATAGTTGCGACACGCCTCAAGCAAGGCAGCGATAGGCCATTTCCGATTGATGGGGACCAACTCATCTCGCAACACGTCACGCACGGCATGCAGTGAAATCGCGAGCATGGTGCCGGCTTCGTCACCCCACCTCGGGATCTGCGGCACGATGCCGGACGTCGACAGGGTGATGCGGCGCTTAGAGACAGACTGGCCGTCCCCGTCCGCGGCAATCAGCATGGCTTGCTTGACACTGTCGAAGTTGTAGAGCGGCTCGCCCATGCCCATCAAAACGATGTTGGTGATGGCGCGCTCGCCATCGGGGATGAGGCCATCGGTGGGGCGCTCCGCGCCTGGCCAGTCGCCCAATTTGTCGCGGGCAAGCAGGATTTGGCCAATGATTTCGCCAGACGTCAGGTTGCGGACAAGGCGCTGGGTGCCGGTATGGCAAAAGGTGCAGCTGAGCGTGCAGCCAACCTGGCTCGAGATGCACAGCGTGCCGCGGTCGGTTTCAGGGATGTAGACGGTCTCGACTTCGGGCGCGCGGTTGCTCGTGCCGTCGCCGGCGAGGCGCAGGAGCCATTTGCGCGTACCGTCGCGCGACACCTGCTCGCTGACGATGGGCGGGCGTGCCAACGTGGTGTGGTTGTCGAGCAGATTGCGCAAGTCTTTCGAGACGTCTGTCATCGGGTCGGCGGTTGTGGCGCCGTGAACATAAATCCAACGTTTCAACTGGGCGATGCGCATGCGCAGCTGATGCTGGCTAACGCCGAGATTTGTCAGCTCACTGGCGAGTTCGGCGTCAGAAAGTCCAATGAGACTTACGTGCTCAAGGTTAGCTGAAGGCCGGTTCGCGATCTCTTGCCGGTCCGTGATTTCTGTCACTGGTCGGGGCGGTGTGTTGAGCGTCGCCATGCTATTACTCTTACGTTACGCTCCGCTCATCGTGCAGATCCGGCGTATCATACTCACCGACAGATCTGCTCCAGATTCTTCAGTGCGGCCGTGATCCCCGACAAGGAGTAGACATCGGTTGTGCTGGTGCCTCGAACCGAGCGCCCGCGAACCAACATTTTGCTACCACGGCGCATCGCTGCGACGAGGCGGCGCTCTTGGGCCGGACTTTCAACAAAGGCCTTGTCGCCGTCGGTGAAAAGCTCGAAGACATCGGAGCCGATCGAAACCTTGCTGGTGCTGTCTTTGGCGAAATCGTAGCCGATCTTCACGCTCACCTCGTTTGCCACGCCGTCCTTGGGCCACGAAGAGACGTAGAAGTAAATGTCGCCACGCTTTACATTCTTGGGCTCGAGATCTTTCGGCTTGGAAACCGCAAAGCATAATTTTTGATTGGCCTCGCTTACGGCATCGTATGTCGACCAATCAGCAAAGCGCTCGACGAATTTCGCACCCTGTGCGCTGAGCGGCTGAAATCCACTCAAGAGCACGAATGCTCCGATCAATGTTGCAATAACTATGCGCATGTCGCCCCTGCTTCGTCCTAAAATCTCAGTCTTCCCCTCTGTCATTATACTGGGGTCGGCGATAAGTGGCCACTGGGTCAATGATATCCTCGATTTTTCCCAGTGGAACGATGTTCTTACACACCTCTCTTAGAATCCTCCACAGGACTTGCCCGCGATAGCCCAAAGCTCCGATCCGGCCCGCCTTCGCCCACTGGTCGGTCAGCGAATCGACCCATGCTGCGTACCCTGTCGTACATAACGATTGCACCAGCGGTCGCAACATTGATGCAAAAAGAGGTCGGGATTTTTATCACGTGGTCGCAGCGCGCATGGAGCGAATCGGAAAGTGAACCCTTCTCCGGCCCGAGAACATAAGCTGCTTGAAGGGGATGGCGAAAACTCGGCAAATCGATGGCGTTGTCAAGCAATTCGATGCCGACAAGCCGGCAACCTACAGGCAGGCAAATATCATCGACCTCGCGCCAATGATAAAGTGGCAAATGGGACACGGATTTGGCGGTGTCGGACTTGGCCTCGAGCGCGCGATACTGAGCGCCGATGGTAAACACGAAGCTGGCGCCGAAACCATGGGCCGAGCGGACGAGATTGCCCAAGTTCATCTGCTTTGAGATGCGCTCGACACCGATCGCGAAATAGCCGCGTGTCGGCCTGGCTTTTGCTTCGGTCGTGCTCTCGCGCATGCGGCCTGCCTCATTGGTCTTGCGGAACTGGGCAGCCCACGCCTATGGTCATGGCGCCGTCGCTACCGCCCGCACAATCACAATAGTCAATTGACTTCGGGGAGTTGTCACATGAGAGCTGCGCTTTGCAAGTCCCTCGATGGGCCAGATGCGATCGAAATCGAGGAGATTGCCGATCCAATTCCCGAACCCGACGAAGTGCTGATTCAGGTGCGAGCAACGGCGCTCAACTTCTTCGATACATTGATCGTACGCAATCAGTATCAATTCAAGCCCCCGCTTCCATTCGCTCCGGGCGCGGAGATCGCGGGCGAGATCGAAGCACTCGGCGAGCAGGTGGAAGATTTCGCGATCGGCGACCGGGTGCTGGCCTACATGGGCTGGGGCGGGTGCCAGGGCAAGGTCGCCGTCAAAGCCGATCAGGTCGCCCTGTTGCCTGATGGAATTGACGATGCGGCCGCCAGTGGAGTCTCGGTGACCTATGGCACGGCGATGCACGGCCTGAAGGACCGTGCGGAGCTGAAGAGCGGTGAAACAGTGGTCGTGATCGGTGCTTCGGGCGGCGCGGGTCTCGCGGCAGTTGAGATCGCGAAAGTTATGGGGGCACGCGTCATTGCGGTGGCGTCGAGCGAGGAGAAGCTGGAGGTTTGCCGTGCGCATGGTGCCGATGAACTGGTCAACTACCGATCGCGAGACCTCAAGGAGGCGCTCAAGACTTTGACTGATGGCCTTGGCGTCGATGTCGTCTACGATTGTGTCGGCGGTGCGGCTTCGGAGGCGGCTCTGCGGGCGACAGCCTGGGAGGGACGCTTTCTGGTGATCGGATTTGCCGCTGGCGAGATACCGCGCATTCCGCTCAACCTGGTGCTTCTCAAGGGCTGTTCCATCGTCGGAGTGTTTTGGGGTGATTTTCTCAAGCGCGATCCTGGGGCCCATCGCGCCAATGTCGAGCAGATATTGCAGTGGTGCGCCGAAGGGCGCCTAAAGCCCCATATTCACGGAACCTACCCGCTGGAACAGATCAAGGAAGCCCTCGGCGTGATTGAGCGCCGTGAAGCCAAGGGCAAAGTCATCGTGACCCCTTGAGCGCGGCGAGGTTGTTTTTGCCACACGTGACCGATCAATTAGGGCGCCGCGTCTGCCGCTTGCTATGAACTGGTGCTACGTACGCGCCGTTTCACCCATCTCTTCTGAGAGATCGCTTTCGAGCACGCTTGCCGCGGCGAGCCGATGCGCGGGCTTGATATGCTGCGAAACAAGACCCACCACCATAGCCAGAACAGCGGCATCGTCGGTGAAACCGGCGCCGACAATGAAGTCGGGGATGATATCCATTGGCAGTATGAAGTAGGCCAGCGCGGATAAGAGCATCGCCTTGACGCGGGTCGGCGTCGCCGGATCCATCGCGCAATAGTAGGCCGCGATCAGATCTTCGGCGAAGGGCACGCGGGCGATGACGCGCTTGAGCTTTTTCCAGAAGTTGGCGCGTACATGCTCGAGACGGACGGCAAGATCGCCCTGCGTGGTCTCGTTGCTGCCAGGCTCGTTCCAGTTGCTGTTCATTGCTTCAAGCGTTGGTTGCCGCAGTTGATGACTTGGAAAATAGGGTGCATGCACGCCCAGCTCAAGGATAGCGGTGGTGATGCGTTGGAAAAATCATGGCAGCGACAAGTCGCCAGCCTTGGTATGAGACGCTGGTAAAGGTATGTCTTACCGCGCCACGAGGAACGAAAGAGGACGGGTCGATGGAGCTAACAAGTCAACTCAGTGCGGTCGTGACCGGGGGAGCATCGGGGCTGGGTGCGGCGACGGCGCGTGTGCTGGCTGAGGAGGGGGTCAAAGTTGCGATCTTTGATCTGAACGCTGGCGCGGGCGAGCGTGTGGCGAGCGAGGTCGGCGGCGTGTTCTGCGGCTGTGACGTTACCAGCGACGATAGTGTGGCAGAAGCGCTCGGAACGGCCCGTGCTGCCCATGGCCAGGAACGCATTCTGGTCAACTGCGCCGGCATAGCGACAGCCATGCGCACGATCAAACGGGACCGAAATACAGGCGAGGTTGTGCCGCACGACATTGGCCTCTTCACACGAGCGGTCGAGATCAATCTGATCGGCACCTTCCGGTTGATCTCGCGATGTGCCGCCGGCATGTGCCAAGCCGAACCGATAACTCCCGACGGCGGGCGCGGTGTGATCGTCAGTACCGCTTCGGTTGCCGCGGAGGATGGCCAAATCGGACAAGTGGCCTACGCCGCCTCCAAGGGGGGCGTCTCGGCGCTTACGCTCCCGGTCGCGCGCGATTTGTCGCGTGACGGTATCCGCGTCGTGACGATCCTGCCCGGACTGTTTGAGACGCCAATGTTCGACGGGCTCGGCGACGATGTGAGAGAAAGTCTGGCCAAGTCGGTGCCGTTCCCGTCGCGCCTCGGATATCCAGCCGAATATGCAAAGCTCGTCCGTCACATCTGCGAGAACGACATGCTCAACGGCTGCAACATACGCCTCGATGGCGCGATTCGCCTGGCGATCAAGTGAATTCGCCAGCGGTTCGCTCAGGTCGTTGAGAGGACCGCAGACGCTCAATCCAGGACCAGAGATGCTCGCGTGCACCGTCCGTTTTCAGTCGCTCCAGACTGATTCGCGGGATTGGTAAACTCGACCGGGATCCATTTGGCAACTTGGTGAATCGACCCCGAATATGCGCCCGCAACGCTGCCGGAACAGCTGCGAAGTGTGGTTTTATCCGTTTACCCCCAAAAAAGAGAAATAATTCCGCCCAATGCCTTGGTGGACGTTGCGGATCGCATTACTTGTCAGTACAAGGATTGATAGAGGGCAACAAAAATTGGGATGAAACGAACGATGTTGGGCCGTCGCTTGAATAGCAATGGCCTGCCAATTCGCATGCTAGCGCACACTTCACTCGTCATGGCTCTGGCGGTTGTGGCGTCGGTGCCAGTTCTGGTGTTGGTCGGGTCCGAATCGGAAAAAATCAACCGCTGGCGCGCCGACGTCGAACACGTCGGAGGCAGCCTCGAATTTGGCGACGGCGGGTCTTTCGGAGCCGGATCCGTCATTTTCACCGACGGCGGAAGTGATGATTTTACGCAAAGAATAAGAAGTGAAAAGCATTGGAAGAATAAGCAA
>JAUVMS010000269.1 GCA_030600135.1 Hyphomicrobiales bacterium
GCCGCTTCGTCCCGCTCAAAGCCGAGCGCGCGCGCTGCCGTCATCGTCACCCCCGAGCGGCTGGTCCCAGGCACCAGCGCCAGCGCCTGCGCTAGTCCGATGGTGAGCGCCGGCCCCAGTGTCATGTCCTCCATGACACGCTTGCGCGGGCCGAGCCGGTCGGCGACCAGCATGAGAATGCCGAAAATGATGGCATTCCAAGCCACCACCTCGACGCCGCGCATACGATCGGCGAGCCCAGACAGCTTGAGGAACAGGCCGAATGCAACTGCCGGTATCGTTGCAAGCCCGATATAGAGCGCGAGCCGGGCATGTGTGGTCATGTTGAGCCGCAGCAGATCGAAGGTTCCGCCGATAAGACGCAGCACGTCCCGCCAGAAATAGACGATCACGGCAAACAGCGAACCGATGTGCACCATGACGTCGGTCACCAGGCCCTGGTCGGGCCATCCGGTCAGCACGGGAACGAGGATCAGGTGTCCCGACGAAGAAATCGGTAGGAACTCGGTAATGCCTTGAACGATTGCAAGGATGATGATCTGCTCAATCGGCATGTCTGCTCCCGGTTTGCGCGCTGTGCTGTGTCTTATTGTTTGCCGAGTTCGGCGGTTCTATATCTGAATCGTGCCGATTTGAGCATTGCGACAATGCTGCAGTCTGAACGAAAACGCATGATTGCCGATGGACACACTCACACACTTCCGACTTTGCCCGTTTTCGCGATCGGTTCGTCTTGTCCTAACCGAACTCGAGTTCGATGTTCGATTGATGGAAGCCCAACCCTGGGCCCTTGGGCCTGAGTTCATGGCCATGAACCCGGCCGGTTCGCTGCCGGTCTTGCGCCTGGATGATGGGCTAACTCTCTATGGTGCCTATGCAATATCAGAATACCTTGCCGAAGAGGTCCCCAGCCATCCCGTCGATCAGTTGAGTGTGCCGCTCTTTCCCGGCGATCGCGAGGCACGGGCCGAGGTTCGACGATTGGTGGATTGGTTTCACCGCAAGACCTTCGACGAGGCGACCACGCACATCCTCGAGGAAAAACTCTACAAGCGGTTTCGCAGCGGTCATGGTCAGCCGCCCGATGTCGGCGTCATGCGGGCTGTGCACAAGAACCTGAACTACACACTCGGATTCATCGATTATCTGGCCCAAGAACGTCGCTGGCTGGCGGGCGACGATTTGAGCTTCGCCGACCTCGCCGCCGCCGGCCAGCTCTCTTGCGCGGACTATTTGGGAGAGGTCGATTGGTCGGGCTATGCGAGCACCAAGCTGTGGTACGCGCGGCTCAAATCGCGCCCAGCGATGCGGGCTATCTTGGCGGAGCGCATGCCTGGTGCAGCGCGGCCCCCGCCCTACTATGATGATCCCGACTTTTGACAACCGGCCAAGATCCCCGGTGCGTTGGCGGCGCTCAATCTATGTCTCATGATCTCAAAGCGGCGATTATCGAGAGGGCCGAACAAGAGGGCTTCGACGGCGTCGGTTTTGCGCGACCGGATGCGGTTGCAGAGGCGGGCGATCGGCTCGACACATTCATCGAGGCTGGCTGGCATGGCGACATGTCGTGGATGGAGACGACGCACGATCGTCGACGCGATGTCCGAGCGCTGTGGCCACTGGCGCGCACCGCAATTACCCTCTCGGTCAACTACGGTCCCGATGAAGATCCGCTCGTCGCATTGGCCGAGCGCCAGCGCGGTGTCGTCTCATGTTATGCCAAGGGCAAGGATTATCATGTCGTCATCAAGAAGGCGCTGAAGCGGCTCGCCGGCTGGCTGCACCGCACGTCCGGTGCCGAGGTCAAAGTCTTCGTCGATACCGCTCCGCTCATGGAAAAGCCGCTTGCTGCTGCTGCCGGGTTGGGTTGGCAAGGCAAACACACCAATCTGGTTTCGCGCGAGTTCGGTTCCTGGCTGTTCCTGGGCACCATCCTGACGGACGCCGAAATTGCGCCCGACGAGCCCGAGATCGACCATTGCGGCAGCTGCCGGCAATGCCTCGACATCTGCCCGACTGATGCCTTTCCCGCACCCTACCAACTCGATGCCCGGCGCTGCATTTCCTACCTCACCATTGAGCACAAGGGTCATATCGCCCGCGAATTTCGCCCAGCCATGGGCAATAGGATTTTCGGCTGCGATGATTGTCTTGCCATTTGTCCTTGGAACAAGTTTGCGGAGCAGGCGCGGGACATTCGCTTGCACCCGCGCGTTGACGTCGACAATCCGGCGCTCGTCGATCTGTTGCGGCTCGACGATCATACGTTCCGCGAGCGCTTTCGAGGTACGCCCGTCAAGCGTACTGGCAGGGACCGTCTGGTACGCAATGCGCTAATTGCAGCTGGCAACTCAGGCATGCCTGAACTGAGGGCCGAGATTGAACCGCTGCTGCGCGATCGCTCGCCCCTGGTGCGCGCCATGGCCGTTTGGGCCTTGGGCAGGCTTTGCCCGGCCGATGTACTTGACCGTTTACGGGCAGCCCACGAGAAGGGCGAAAGCGATCCAGACGTGCTCAAAGAGTGGCAAATTGAGTCAACCTCATGAACGGCGCGCGACAACATCTCTTGTGTTTCGGTCTCGGCTATTGCGCCAAGGCGTTGGTGGCGCGTCTGAAGCCACGTGGTTGGCGGATTTCCGGCACGTCGAGAACGGTCGAGAGTGCCGCCAAGCTCCAAGATTTGGGCGTCGGCGCGATCGTTTTTGATAGCGGCGAAGCAACCGCCCCGTCGCTGCCGACCACAGTCACACATGCCCTGATTTCGGTCCCACCCGGCGCGCAAGGCGACCCAGCGTTGCGCGCATTTTGCGATCAGCTTGCCGCCATGGAGCAACTCCGCTGGATTGGCTATTTGTCGACCGTTGGGGTCTACGGCGACCATGGCGGAGCATGGGTGCACGAGGGAACACCGCCGGCGCCGGTCTCCGAGCGCGGTCGGCGTCGCTTGGCGGCGGAAAGCGCCTGGCTGGACTTCGCCGAAAATTCCGCCAAGCAGGCCCAGGTTTTTCGGCTACCCGGCATCTATGGCCCGGGCCGCAATGCGCTCGAGAGCCTGCGTCAAGGCAAGGCGCGGCGGATCGTGAAACCGGCCCAGGTCTTCAACCGTATCCACGTCGCCGACATCGCCGCCACGCTCGAAGCGGCCATGGCAAAGTCGGCGGGCGAGACAATCTTCAACGTAACGGACGACGAACCGGCGCCGCCCCAGGACGTCGTTACCTTGGCTGCCGAGCTATTGGGCCTCGAACCGCCACTTGTGCAGAATTTCGACGCAGCCGAGTTGAGCCCGATGGCGCGAAGTTTCTATGATGAGAACAAGCGCGTGGAGAACAAGCGCATCAAGCAGGTTCTTGGCGTCAAGCTCGCCTATCCCACTTATCGCGAAGGCTTGCGCGCCCTCGTGCACGATTTGACTGCGGACGGTTAAGCCTCGCCAACAAGCGTGGAAATCGTGCGGATGAGCAGGGCGAGGTCTTGCGGTCGCGACAGTCGGTGTTCGGCATCCTTGACCAAAGTCAGTTGAACATCCCCGCCATCCAGCCGTTCAACGAGGTCGAGCGAATGGCGCCACGGCACGTCCGGATCCTGCATCCCGTGGAGGATCCGCAGCGGGCATTCGACACGGATGCTGGCATCGCCAATCAGATGGTGTCGCCCCTCCTCAATCAGATTTCGCGTGATCGCGTAGGGCCCGTCGCCATAGGCAGACGGACGGTACCAAACGCCATTGTTTAGGATCTCGTCACGTGTTTCACGTGGAAACCGCGCCCACATGAGGTTTTCGGTCATATCCCATGCCGGTGCAATCAGCACCGCACCACGGACTGTAACGCTTGTGCCACGCTGTGCCTCGCCCAAGACGCGCATGAGCAAAAGCGCGAGCCAACCGCCCATGCTCGAGCCGATGAGCACCACCGGGCAGCGCAGTACGTGGCGCACGAACGCTTCAGCCTCGGCCAACCACGCGCCGATTGTGCCATCCTCGAAGCGCCCGCTCGATTGGCCATGGCCCGAGGAGTCGAAGCGCGCAAACGTCAAACCTTCGCTCCGGGCCCAGGCCGCCAATGCCGTGGCCTTCGTGCTCACCATGTCGGACTTGAAACCTTGGAGCCAGACCAGGCCAGCACGACCGTCCTCCTTGCCCTGCTCGACAAGAAACGCGATCCGTCGCGCTCCGTGTTCGTCCGCGACATCGAGGAACTGTGTCTGAGGTTCGGTCATCCCTATAAGCTGCCTGACGCCATGGGAGATTAGGCCACCGTGCCCAGCGATCGACCGACAGTACTGCAAATCATTCCGCGGCTCGACACTGGTGGTGCTGAGCTTGCCGTCTTGGAGATCACCGAGGCATTGGTGGCAGCAGGCGCCCGAGCCTTGGTGGCGAGCGAAGGAGGGCGACTGGCAGCGGAGGTCACGCGCCTCGGCGGCGAGCTGATCGAGTTTCCGGCGGCCACCAAGAACCCCTGGCAAATGTACGCTAACGCCGCACGGCTGGAGGCACTGATCCGCGAAGAACATATCGATCTGGTTCATGCCCGCAGCAGGGCCCCCGCATGGAGCGCCCTCTTGGCGACTCGGCGCGCACGCCGACCATTTGTCACCACCTATCATGGGGCCTATGGCGAACGAGGCCGCCTGAAACGGCTATACAACTCGGTGATGGCGCGAGCCGACGTGGCGATTGCCAATTCGCAGTACACCGGCAAGCTCATCGAAGAGAGATACGGCACAAGCCGCCAAAAAATCCGCGTTATTCATCGCGGCGTCGATTTCACGAAATTTGATAGCGACAAGATTGACGAGGCCCGTCTTGCGGCGCTGAGGGCGGCTTGGGGCATCGGTGACGACGAACGGGTTGTCTTGAACGCCGCCCGGCTGACCGGGTGGAAGGGACAGCGCGTGCTGATCGATGCCGCTGCAAAGTTGGCGCGCCAATCGTCTCTCGACAACTGGGTTGTGATCCTCGCCGGCGACGCCCAGGGACGCGACGCCTACGATGCCGAGCTGCGGGCCCGAATCGAAAGTTCGGGGCTCGACGGACAAGTTCGCCTGGTAGGCCATTGCGCCGATATGCCGACGGCTTTTTTGCTAGCGCACGTAACGGTTGTTGCCTCGACCGAACCAGAAGCGTTCGGCAGGGCGGCGACCGAAGCCCAGGCCATGGCCTGTCCGGTCATTGCGACCCGCATTGGTGCGCCACCTGAAACTGTGCGCGCCGAGCCGAAAGTTGCATCAACGGATATCACCGGATGGCTGGTGCCGGCCGCGGACGCCGAAGCTCTCAGCTCTTGCCTTCGCGCCGCACTCGAACTATCTCCAGCGGCACGCATGGCCATTGGTCAACGGGCGCAGTCCCACGTTAAGGAGAATTTCTCGGTTGTCGGTATGAAAAAATCAACGCTCGCTGTGTACGATGAACTACTTGGCACAGCGCTGCGCGAAACCTTAGCGTGACTGATCGCCACAATCAAAGTGCGTCAACAAACGATTGGCGAACTTGACTTGCCATGTTTGCTTGCTGATCCTATACCCCGCATCAGCGCCGCTATCGGTTTTGACGAGCAGGCGTGAGAAA
>JAUVMS010000236.1 GCA_030600135.1 Hyphomicrobiales bacterium
AAGCCTTTATCGGTCGTTCGCGGCTCGAGCGCCATCGCATGGTTAACGAAGTCTTGGCCGATGAACTCGCCGGGCCCGTCCATGCGCTCGCCGTGTCGGCAAGGGCGCCCGGCGAACTGGAACGACGTTGATAGCCAATATGGTGGCGATCATGCGCCACACAAGTCGCTGGACGGTGCTCAGCCAAACTTACCCTTAGGGCAGCGGTCGAAGCGGTGCTTGGGATTCGGCCGAGGCGTTCGATTTGATGCTCGGGGTGAGTTCGGTAAGCCGTTTTTCAAACTCGGCAAAACTCATCGCGGTTGCATTGCGTCGATGAAAATAGACGTGCTGGGCGAATGCGCGCATGGGCGCGGTGGTGAGCGCAGCGTTTAACAGCGAATTGGCTGGAGCAAGGTCGAGCGCGCGGCGCATAAGCCGCTTCAGTCGAAAGCTCGGCATCTCTGACGCCAGCACGACCTCGGGTGGCGGGCCCAATTGCTGCAAGTGGTCGGCGACGGCCTGTGCGGCGCGACGGGCGAAATGGAAAGCGAGACGGATACCGCCACCGGTCATCGGCGAAACCAAGCCGGCAGCATCGCCTATGAGCAGTACGTTCGGGGCGGCAAATGGCGAGACCGGCCCGCCAGCCGGAATGACGCCCGAGCGGCGCTCGACGAGGCGCGCCGAGCCATAGTCGAATATGGCGTCGGTGTGGGCCTGGAATTTTGCCAGGTCGGGCTTGGCCTTGTCGTGAACGGCGAGGCCCACCTGGGTCACGCATGGACCCGGAGCGAGCCACGCCAGATAACCTGGCGCCAGGCGGGAATCGATGAAGCAGTGGAGAAAGCGCGGATCGACGCCGGACAATTGCTCGTACTCGGCCTCCAAGCCAATAAGAAAGCGCTGATTTCGCCCAAGTCCGAAGGCATGGGCAACGCGCGATCGCGCACCGTCAGCGCCGATGAGATAGCGGGCAGTGAGTGTCGGCTCAGCCAGATCGATGTTCGCGCCTTGTCGTCCGGCCGCGCGAAAGCGGGCATTGTAGAGAATGCGGGCGCCGGCTCGTTCGGCCTCGCAGGCGAGCCATCGCAGGAGATCGGCGGTGCGCGTCGTTAGAAAGAAATAGCCCGGCGCGAAAAGATCCATGCTGTTGAGGTTGGGGGCATAAAGGCGAACACCATGGACACGACGTGTGAGGTGGTGCGGAATGTCGATTTCCTCGGCCGCCTCCTTGACGAGGATCCCGGTCGTGTGAACCCGAGCACCGGCCTCCGGCTTTGCCTCCAACACTGCGACCTTGAGGCCGCGCATGGCTGCAGTGCGGGCTGCAACCAATCCGGCAAAGCTCGCACCTACGATGATAACGTCATACTGCTCGCGACCCTTGGTCACCTTGCCTCTCCCTCGCATTCATCAGCGCTCTAGCATAACGGATCTTTTTGACCGCAACATGGGGCACGACCAAGGCGCGTTAACGCGGCTAAGCTGGAACGCGCTGGTTGACGATGCGATCGAGAGGAGTAACGCGCAGTGCGGTGACTTGATTGCGCTGCTTTCTTAGGATCTCGAAGCGAAAACCGTAAAAGGTGAAGGCCTGGCCTGGCTCGGGGATGGTTTGCGCCTCGTGTATTACCAAGCCGGCAATGGTGGTGGCCTCATCATCGGGCAAGTCCCAATCCATGCGGCGATTGATATCGCGAATGGGTACGGTGCCGTCGACGTTGACGGTGCCATCTGCCTGAGGCCGGATCGCGGCGTCGGGGACGTCATGCTCATCGGCAATCTGGCCGACAATCTCCTCGAGAATGTCTTCCAGCGTAACCAACCCCATGACCTCGCCGTATTCGTCGACGACGAGGGCAAAGTGCGTCTTGCGCTTGAGGAATGCGTTGAGCTGATTTTTCAGGCTCGTGGTTTCGGGCACGAACCACGGGTCCGAGGCCAGCTCTAGGAAGTCGAAATCATCCGAGACTGTCTCCTCGCGCGGCAGCTCACGCAAAAGGTCCTTGACGTGAAGCACGCCGACAATGTTTTCCGGCTCGTCCTTCCATACCGGCAGGCGCGAATATGGACTCTTCAATATCTCGTCGACGAGTTTTTGCGGCGGGTCGTCCGCGTTGACCGATTGCATTTTGGTCCGGTGCACCATGACATCGGTGACTTCAAGCTCGCGCAAATCCAAGATACCGCCCAGCATGTCGCGGTCGTGCTTGACCACGCCGCCCTCCTGGTGGTGCAGATCGATGGCGCCCCGCAGTTCCTCATGAGCAGAGACCAAGCGCTCGCTCGCCCCCTCCACGCTATGGCCGAGGATCGCCCGCACAACCAACTGGACGGCAGACGTCAGCGGGCTCAGCAAGGTCACGATGAAGCGCAGTAGCGGCGCCACCGCCATGGCCACGCGATCGGGTGACGTGATCGCGTAGGTTTTTGGCAAGACCTCGGAAAAAACAACCACGAGCGCGGTCATGGCGAGTGTCGCATAGGCGACACCGGCTGAGCCGAATAGGCCGAGAAAGACGCTGGTAGCAAGTGCCGAAGCAAGAATGTTGACCAGGTTGTTGCCGATGAGAATGGCGCCGATCAACCGCTCCGGCGTGCTCACCAAGCGATTTACCAAAGCGGCGCGTTTGTCGCCGTCTTTTTCGAGGGCATGCATACGGGCCCGCGAGGCCGCCGTGAAGGCTGTTTCCGAGCCGGAAAAAAAGGCGGAGAGCACCAGCAGCAAGAGAATTACGGCAAGTGTGATAGTGAGTTCGATAGTCATTTGCGTGCTTCGTAGAAGGTTTGGAGGTGCAATTGGATCCTAATTCAAAAACCGCCCGGGCCACAGGCGTCGGCGGCGACATTGTCTGGAACATATGTAAGCATTTCCTCTCGCCGAACAAATCAGCTCGAAGCTTTGCCGCACTCGTCGGCGACGAACGCCCGTAGTGCATCTTCATCGACATCCCGGCAGACGAACGCCTCGCCGATGCCACGAACCAAGACGAAAACGAGCTGTCCGCGCCGAACCTTCTTATCTTGTGCCATTAGCGAGAGCAAAGCATCCGGCTCAGGCACTGCCGGGCCCGGGATGTCGGCCACGGTGATCGGCAGTCCCACCGCCTGCAAATGGCTCTCGACACGGCGCACCTGGTTGTCGCCGACCAGACCGGCGCGCATGGAATATCGAAAAGCCTGAGCCATGCCGATGGCAATGGCCTCGCCATGTAGAAGCTTATCGGAAAAACCGGCCCAAGCCTCCAGGGCATGGCCGAAGGTGTGGCCGAGATTGAGCAACGCGCGATTGCCGGCTTCGTACTCATCGGCGGCGACAACATCCGCCTTGGCGCAACAGCTGGTCTCGACAATCTTGGCGAGCGCTTCAGGCTCTCGGCGAAAGACGGCTGGCCAATTTTCCTCCAGCCAATCGAAAAATTCGGCGTCACCGAGGAGGCCGTATTTGGCAACCTCCGCATAGCCCGCACGAAATTGGCGGTCGGTCAGCGTTGCTAGGACACTGATGTCGGCAAGCACGAGACTTGGCTGGTGAAAGGCGCCGATCAAATTTTTACCCCGTGGGGAGTTGATGCCAGTCTTGCCACCGACGGAGGAATCCACCTGCGCCAGGAGCGTCGTTGGGATCTGCACGACGCGTACGCCGCGCCGAATAATGCTGGCGGCAAATCCCGCTAGATCACCGATAACCCCTCCGCCGAGCGCGACCACCACGTCGCCGCGTTCGACCCCGAGGCCGAGAAGCTCATGGCAAAGGAAATCAAGTTGCGAAAAGCTCTTGGAAGATTCGCCAGCCGGCAGCACGACCTGACCGATTAGGGAACCTGTCCCGGCAAGTGCAGCTTTCAAAGCCTCGAGGTGTAATTCCGCGACGTGCTTGTCCGTGACGATTGCAACGCGCGTATCTGGGGCGGCATTGGCGATCAGCGCGCCTGCTTGGTGCAGGAGGCCGGGGCCGATGACAATATCGTAGCTGCGGTCCTCGAGCGCCACGGTGAGGGAGCGGCTGGCATCTTTCCCAGGCATATCGGCGGTTGGTGTCTCAGTTGCCTCAGATGGCATTGGCATTCCTTTGACGACTGTCCATGGACCTTTGGTCTCGGCGCGGTTCAAACACGCCCTGATTCTCGCAGAACCGGGCTTTGAGACAAAGCCGAGACGATCTCGCTGACGATCACCTCGTGGGGAACATCCTTGCTTTCGATCGTAAAATCGGCCTCACCGTAAACCGGATGTCGGACCCGCATCAGCGCCGATAACACCGCATGGACGTCCTTGCCCTGCAACAAAGGGCGGGTGTTTCGCCTTCGGACACGCTTGGCTAGAAGTTCAACATCAGCTTTCAACCAGACGGCGATGCCGTTCTCGCAAATGGTCTGCCGCGTCTCGGAATTCATGAACGCACCACCACCGGTGGCCAGGATTTGCGGCCCCCCTTTGAGTAGCCGGTGGATGACGCGCCGTTCGCCATCTCTAAAATAGTCCTCTCCGTGTTCCTCGAATATGTCGCTGATCGACTTGCCTGCGGCTGCCTCGATCTCATCATCGGCGTCGACAAACGGCAGTTCCAGGCATGCGGCCAAGCGTCTGCCAACCGACGACTTGCCCGCGCCCATGAGGCCGATGAGAACGATCGAGCGATCGCCGAGCCCCTCGCGCAGCGTCCTGACAGTTTCGCTACCTATCGCCGGTCCCCTTGTCCGTCTGGATGTGAACGACATTGTGTGACTTCGATGTCCGCTTCGCGGTCGTGTTCGCCGAACCCGACGACATTCCCGTTGGACAAGACGGTTTCATAACTTGTTTGCGCTTACAATCCCCTTATACCTTGTGCCACGTTCGGTGCGCATCGGTTCTCGCCATCAACGTGTTCCAACCAAGTGCGAAAGCCTCGTCGGTGCGGGCCATATTGCCGCCACCATCGCAGCACATGGATCAGCGACCTGAGAGACCAGTTATATGCCAAGCCTCATCCGACTGTTGGTCATCCTTGGCGCGCTGGGTGGCTTTGTGTTCGGTACGCTTTATGTGCTCGCCGTCTATTTCGAACCAAACCAGAAAGAAGTTTCCAAGCCGGTGCTTGGCGTCCAGATCAAGCGTTAGTTGCAGACTGTGGTGCAAACTCACGCTCATTGCTACTTTTTCGCTAGCGATTTCGGTCCACGACGCATCCGCGCAGCAAAATCAACGCCTTGAGCTCGACCCAAGTCGACCCCTTATCCAGTTCCCCGATGAGGGCCAAGCCGGACCAATTGCACCGGCCGATCGATCGGCGAGCCCGGCGCGGCCTAGATCGAAGGCTAGAGGCGGGCGTTCGCGTGATCCCAGGCTATCGATTGAACGAACCCAGCCGGCAAACGGCGTCGTGGATCGTTCGGTTCAATCGGGCGAACTCGGTACCGTAACCGCGGACGGGCGGCGCGGCTTGCCGTCGGGCCTCTGGCGCGGGCTCGAGTTTGCCGCACTCGACGACACCATCAAACAGCTCGATCTATCGAAGCTCTCGCCAGCCGTGCGCAAGCTTTGGGTGCGTGCGCTCATGAGCGAAACAACCCCTCCGCGCGGTGCGCAAAGCGACGGGCAGTTCGAACTGTTGCGGATCGAGGCCCTCTTACAGATGGGAATGGTGAGCGACGTTCTTCGGCTAACCGAACAAGCCCGCAGTCCGGCATTGCGCACCTTGCGTAGTCTTGCGCTGCTCGCTCGTGGTGAGGAGGTGCAGGCCTGTCAGAAAGCTCGGGCGATGATACGTCGCCTCGGTGCTGCGCAGGACGACACACTCGGACATACTTTCGTTTTGGCAGCCTATTGCGCCGCTGGCGACGATTCTGTCGAAGCCGGTGTGCTGGTCGCCGACATGGCCCGCGAACGGCGGCTCGATGCGCCCGTGCCCTATGGCATCCTCGACGCGATGGCCGCAGGGGCGCGACGATTTCCACGCGCGCG
>JAUVMS010000080.1 GCA_030600135.1 Hyphomicrobiales bacterium
TCCCGCCATGGACTGTGCAGGATGCTCTGCAGTGCTCTGTTGAGGACCTTGTAGCGTCGCGTGAGTTCGCCGAGCTGCCGCATCGCTTCGCCGGCACCATGCACCTTGCCCATCCACCCACTCAGGCGACGCAGTGTCGATCGGTCCGCCAGCACGGCATTGGCGACGAGCCTCGAAAACCCGATGTCGTTGCCGCCGACGGAGAGCATCAAAATGTCAATCGCGCGCGACTTGACGCGTGGACAACGCTTGAGCGGCACGTCGAACAAGCTCTCAATCGTGCGATTGAGGGAAAACGCCACCGGATATTTTTTGTCTATGGCTTCGTGTCCGCCGCATTGCGCGACTGCCGCCGCGCTCAACTGTGACAACTCGGGCGGTCGCGCCACCCATTCGTTGCCGGCGTCGTTGTGAAAAAGCCCGAATGTGATCTCAGCCCCGGCGCAGGCAAAATTCGCAAACGTCACCGCCCGATGCGGCTCCTCGATCGCCAGTTGAAGCGCAACCCTGGCCTGGTAGCTGTAGAGCGAGCGATGACAGGCCTGTGACAGCCATTGCGCCCCGTTCTCCAAGAATTTGTCGTCGCCAACAACCTCCCAGTCGCCGCCGCGTGCAGGATAACCTGAAAGATCCACACCTCCACTCGAGGTCCCATAATTTATGGTCCGATCATCAAGAAACTGCACCGGTTTGTCGGGGTTCCCTTCTCCCGCTCCAAAGGAATCGCCCATTCCGACAATGAATATGTCGCGCACCTTTACGTGACTTTGAGCGAGCAGCTCACCGCCCGCCTCGACCTGCACAATGGCCCCGACCGGATAGGGCATCTGCAGCGAGACGCCAGTCCCGCATGACGTTTCCACGACCAAAAGTGCGAGATCGGGCGCACCGTCGGTGATCCCAACAACCCGCCAAAGACAGCGCTCCCCGGCAAGCTCTCTGAGGCCATCCGCCGCCTCGAGATGAGCCTCGATGACATGGTGCTCCGGCCGCGTGTAGGCCGGCGAGCCGTGGCACGCCACGTAGCGGTTGTCGCGTCGATTCCAACACGTTTGCTGGTAGATCTGCCTGGCCCAACCGTCGCGGAATTGCCGCGCCAACCGCTGCTCGACGCTGAAGACGGGCTGAAGCTTTTCGTTTTCATCGAGCTCTGCGAGGGCACCACGGTGCAGGTTGGTGTGCTCGGCATTGGCAAACAGCCGAAACGGGTTGGCCACCTGCCATACGATTTCAGGTGCCGCAAACGCCGTAGCCGACTGTCCGGCAAGCATCACGAACGCGAGCACGATCGCCCACCCGCACAAGCGGTAGCGATCCTGTCTGCGCCTGAGTCTGTACGCGCCCTGCCTCATGGTGCGCAACCTAAGCTCAGAATGAGGAGAATTCTGGAACCTTGAGAAAAGATCCCCAGCTTCGTGAGGCTCAGCCGCCGAAGCCCAAGAGATGCGCCCGATAAAGCGACCAGACCCGCATCACAGGGTTGATGAGCGCGATCTCGCTCAGCGGATCGCGTCCAGGTCGTCGCGCCGCCGCCAGGTACGAAGGCACCAATGCGAGTGGCAGAACCGCCGGGCGAACGATGCGCGAAAGCATCCCGACGTGTCGCCTTGCCGTGGCACTCGCGTCCGCGGCCAGCTCCGCAGCGTCACTCAACGCATTGTTGAGTTGCACCGGCTCAATGTCACTCAAAGATGCCGGATCGCCAGTCTGGTTGAGTCGCAACAACTCGGACGGGATCGGCATCGCGCCTCGTGCCAAGCAGAGTGGTAATGTGCAAAGCAAACGCGCCAGTCCATAGGCGATCCCCGCCTGCACGCAAGCGCTCTCGACCTCAGGCGATGTCTCTCCGCTAAGCAATTGTACCGCCAGTGCAAATTCCTGTCCTTCGGTCTTCGCCAAGTAGGTCGTGAGCGCGCGGACATCGGCCATCTCGGCACCACCCAAATCGAAGGCTCGCGCGTCGACCATGCCCTTGAGCTTGGCAAGTCGGGCCCCGTCATCGACAATCACCGGAGCCAGCGCGTCCGCGAGCGGATTGCCGGAGCGCTCGCCCCGAACCACGCCATCCAAGGCGTCGCGCCACCACTGAAAGCGAATCTCCCCGAGCATCGGCTCGCTCATGCGCTCGGGGATATGGGCGATTTCCCCGGCAAAGCCATGCAGCGCCCAGAGCAGCGGGCGCGCCGCCTTGGGCGCCAGCAGCGAAGCCAGGTAACGATCGTAGGAAAGCCGGCGAGCCCATTGGCGGACCTCTTCGAGCGTGGCCCGTTCCTCGCCACTGTGATCGGGCGAACTCACCAGTCTAGTTCACAGCAATGAGTGCCGCCGCGACCCGTCGCTGCTCGGCCAAGAGCACGTTGAAGGTCCGGCATGCCGCACCGGTCGACATAACTTCGAGCCCCAAACCCGCCTCATCGAATGCACGGCGCATGTCGTCGGGGGGAAATCGCTGCTCCTCGCCCGTACCGAAGAGCAGAAATTCAAGCTCATTGTGCTCGGCCAATACCAGCGCGAAGCTCGCAACCGTTACCTCTTCAAAAGCAACCGGGGACCAGTCGTAAACACCGCTCGGCAAAACGAGCAGCGAGCCCTTGTGGCTCATCTCGGCAAAACGAAACCCGCCATTGCCATAGGCATCGATTGCCGGACGCCCGGGATAGAATGCCTCACCGACGCTCACTCGCTGCTCCCGAGTGTTCCAGTCCCGTTTACGCCTTGCCCTTGGCCGGCTCTTTCATTTTCGCACCACCAACACCACTCCAATCGCGCTTGACGCCGAGCTTTAGCAAGAGCGGTGAGGCAATGAACACCGATGAATAGGTACCGACGATCACACCCCATATCATCGCGAAGATGAAGCCTTTGATGACCTCTGTACCGAAAAAGAAGAGTGAAAAGAGCGCAATCAACGTTGTCACCGACGTCAGGATGGTACGCGACAGCGTTTGGTTGATCGAGAGGTTGAGCAATTCCTCGAGCGGCATCTTTTTGTACCGGCGCAAATTCTCGCGAATGCGGTCATAGACCACGACGGTGTCGTTGAGCGAGTAGCCCACGATCGTCAGCAACGCCGCCACGATGGGCAAATTGAACTCGAGTTGCAGCAGCGAGAAAATTCCGATCGTCAATATGACGTCGTGCACCAGCGCGGCCACCGCACCGAGCGAAAACTGCCACTCGAAGCGGAACCAGATGTAAACCAGAACGGCGAGGATTGCCGCGACCACCGCGATCGTGCCGGATTGCTTCAACTCCTCGGAAACGGTCGGGCCCACCACCTCCGTGCGCCGATAGATCACTTCGTCGCCCAGCGCCCCACGCACTTTGGCAACGACCTCCTGCTGCGCCTTTTCCCCGCCCGGCTGTTCCTTGACACGAATGAGCACCTCGGACGGAGTACCAAACTCCTGGATCGAGACATCGCCCAGGCCCAATCCTGAAATCTTGCTTCGCAGCTCCGCGATATCCGCTGGGCCAGACTTGTTCTGGATCTCAATGAGCGTTCCGCCGCGGAAATCAATGCCGTAGTTGAGGTCGAAGACAAAGTACAAAGAAAGCGACGTCAGGACCAGGATTGTGGAGACGACCAGACTAATTTGGCGAAACCCAATGAACGGGATGTGCGTGTTGTGCGGGATGAAGTCGAGACCTCGGAAATTCATCGCTCCGCCTCCCCTATATCGGCATCTCGACGGCGCGCCGCCTTTGGCCCCTAAGCCACCAGGCAACGAACAATCGAGTCAGTGTGAAAGCGGTGAAGACCGAGGTCAAAATGCCGATCGAAAGGGTCACCGCAAAACCGCGAATCGGACCAGAGCCCAGCCAGAACAAGATGATTGCCGCAATGAAGGTCGTGATATTGGCATCGAGGATGGTGCCCAACGCCCGCGAATAACCGGTATCGATGGCATTGATCGCCGACTTGCCGGCCCTCAACTCCTCCCGGATGCGCTCGAAAATCAGCACGTTGGCATCGACCGCCATACCAATCGTCAACACAATCCCGGCGATACCCGGCAGAGTGAGCGTGGCCTGCAGCGCTGACAAAGCACCGATGATGAGCGCGATGTTGGCCGCCAGCGCCGCGGTCGAGAACACGCCAAAGAGCCCGTAGGCCGTCAACATGAACCCTACAACGCCGACAAGTCCGATGATCCCGGCAATCTTGCCCGCCGCGATGGAATCGGCACCGAGGCTCGGTCCGACCGTGCGCTCTTCGATGATGCTGAGCGACGCCGGAAGCGCGCCGGAACGCAGCAGTATGGCCAAGTTGTTGGCGTCCTCGACGGTGAAATCGCCGCTGATCTGGCCGGTACCGCCAAGGATCGCCTCGAGAATTCGCGGCGCCGAAATGACCTCGTTGTCGAGAACGATAGCGAAGGGCCGACCGACATTGTCGGAGGTGTGGCGCCCAAACCGCCGCGCACCGGACGAGTTGAACCGGAACGTGACGACGGGCTCGTTCGTCCTCTGGTCGAACGAGGGCTGGGAATCCACCAGGTCCTCGCCGGAGACGATCGCCCGTTTTTTGAGCACGTATTCAAGGCCCGGCGTCTCCTGCGAGGGATAGATGTCGTAGCCTGCGGGCGGCCGCGTTTCCCGTGCTTCGCTACCGGTCATGCGCGGATGCACATCCTGGAAGTTCAGTTTGGCCGTCTTACCGACGATTTCCTTCAGCCGTTCGGGATCATCAAAACCCGGTACTTGGACCAAGATACGCGAACGACCCTGGCGTTGGATGTTGGGCTCCGTCGTGCCCAGTTCGTCGACGCGTCGCCGAATGGTTTCAATGGACGCGCTCATTGCCGAGTTGATGCGATCGGTGAGCGCCGGCGTTGTCGGTGTAAGCCTAATCAGACCATTGGCTTCACGATCGACCTCGAGGTCGGGACCACCGGCACCGGTGAACACGGATCCAGCGAGTTGCTGGATCAAGCCGCGCAAGTCCTCGTAGGCCGCCTCGACCTGCTCTGGCTTGCGCACACGCACCTGCACGCTGTCCTTGTTGGAACCGAGCCCCGTATAGCCGATCCGCGCCTTGCGGAGGCGCTGGCGCACGTCGTCGCGGATCGCCTCCAGCCACTCGTCCACGAGTTCCTGCGAGTTCATCTCGAGTAAGAGGTGCGAGCCGCCCTGCAAATCGAGACCGAGATGGACCTGCTTGTGCGGGATCCAGTCAGGCCATTTGCTGATGGTCGCCTTCGAGAACAGGTTTGGAATCGCAAGAAGAAGACCCAGCGCACAAACCGCAATAATTGCTATTGTCTTCCAACGTGCGAAATGAAGCATGGAAATATCCGTACCGATCCCGATTGAACGTTGAACTCACCCAGTGGATGTGTGGGAGCGGCGCGAGCTAACAAGTCGTCCCTCTCACTCTGGCGAGCCACAAATTCGTGTCTTTTCCCGAGCCAAAAACCTCAATTAGTAAGTGCCAACCGTCGATGTGCCCGAGATCCGAAGCCCGCACTCGGGGCCCTTATGATCTAACACGATCGACGCGTCCCGCAACTTCCTACTACGCGGCTTGGTCGCCCATCAAGCATCTGTTACAGCCGCTGCGGAGACAGCCGTGTCAGCGACATACGCAGTGCATCCAACGCGCGCAAGTCGACCCTTTCACTCGCCCCGCGTTTGTTAGTGTAACGGCTCCGGTATCGTGCCGCGCTCCCACCATTTCAATACGGGCTAGCCGCTTGCGCCTTCCTTGACCGGCTCACCTTTCGTGCGGACTTGGCTGATTGTGCTGCGCACCATCTTGACGCGAACGCCATCGGCAATTTCGACCTGTAGCTCGTCGTCATTCGTCACCCGGGTCACCTTGCCGATAATACCGCCCTGCGTCACCACCTCGTCACCACGCCGAACGTTGCTTACCATGTCGCGATGATCCTTCAACCGCCGCTGCTGCGGGCGGATGATCAGGAAATACATAATCGCGAAGATCAGAATGAATGGCAGCAGTGAGATGAGGAAATCGCTGCCGCCTGCCGAGGGCGCTCCTTGAGCATAGGCTGGTGATACGAACATAAGACCCCCTGTCGCGGGAAATGAGTTTCAAAGGCACAAGGGAACTGTCTTTCCCAAGGCATAGGCCTGGCCAAGTCGGCGCGACTATAATCGTGTGCGCCGGCAATGCAACAACGACGAGCCGAGGTGCTGGACTTCCCGAGACCGCAACGCTCGTTTATAGACAGCACGCGCACCACACCATGGCCCGAACCCCGATCGTTGCATCATCTCGAACCAAGACCGCCAACCACAATGACCAAAGATGGCAATCTCCACGCCGAAATCGCACGCATCGCAAGTGCGCTCGAACGGCTCGCTCCGTCGGCAACACCCGCACCGGATTTTTCCAAAGCGGACGCCTTCATCTGGCAATCCTCGCCGCAAGTGTTCGTAGCGGTCGCGACCGTCAATCGGCTTCCGATGGCATTGCTCAAATCCGTCGATCGTCAATCAGACCAGCTCCTATCCAACACCAAGCGCTTTGCCAATGGACTGCCGGCCAACAACGCCCTGCTCTGGGGCGCCCGCGGCATGGGCAAGAGCTCTCTCGTCAAGGCGGTGCATGCCGAAGTCCTTGATCAAATGGTGAATTCCGGAACTCCTGAGGAGCCTCGACTGAAGCTCGTCGAGATCCATCGAGAGGACATCGACACGCTCCCCGCCTGCCTCACCGAACTCAGGGCGAGCCCGCACCGCTTTTTGGTGTTTTGCGACGATCTTTCATTCGATCGCGACGATACGTCCTACAAGTCCCTTAAGGCGGTCCTTGAGGGCGGTATCGAAGGTCGCCCCACGAACGTCATCTTCTACGCCACCTCAAATCGCCGGCACCTGATGCCCCGCGACATGATGGAAAACGAGCGCTCGACGGCAATCAACCCATCGGAAGCGGTCGAGGAGAAGGTCTCGCTCAGCGACCGCTTCGGCCTCTGGCTCGGCTTTCACAATTGCAGCCAGAACGACTACTTGGAGATGGTGCGCGGCTATGTCGCCCACTTCGGCCTCGCCGTGGACGACGAGACACTCCAGCGCGAGGCCTTGGAATGGTCGGTCACGCGCGGAGCCCGTTCAGGCCGCGTCGCCTGGCAGTTCATCCAAGACCTTGCCGGCCGCCTCGGCCAAAAACTGGACACTTGAGTAGAGGGCTCGTACCTAAAGGGTGATCAGCCCAAATGAAAACCCCCGCTGAGGTCATCAGCGAGGGTCAATCCGTTCGGTTGCAGACGAAAGCGTCAGCGACTGGCCAGATGCTTCATCGGATCAACCGGCTTTGAGCCTTGGCGTAGCTCGAAGTGCAGCTGTGGTCGTTCAACCGATCCACTTCGCCCGGCCTTGGCAATCACCTGACCGCGCCGGATCTTGTCGCCACGGCGCACCATCAGCTGTTCGTTGTGGGCATAGGCCGAGACCCAGTTGTCCGAGTGGCGGATGAGAATCAGCTTGCCATAACCTTTGAGCTCGCTGCCTGCATAGGCAATGACACCATTGTCGACGGCCTGCACCGAGGTTCCGGTCGGCACGGCGATGTCGATGCCGTCGTTGTGGGTGCCGTCCTGACGCTGGCCGAAACCGGAAATGATGCGTCCGTTGACCGGCCAACGAAAGCGCGCGGTACTCTCCTGCAAGCTCGCGGTGCGGGTGACATCGTCGCCCGTGTCGCTCTGATAATCCTTGCCGTAGCCACCGAGCGATGACCGCTGACCATCACCACCTGTGTCGTAGCGCGAAGGCGCACGCCGACTGTCGCCATAGTTCGCCGCGTCGCCATTCGTCGTCCGCTCGTCCAACGCGGCAACCCGGCGGCGTCCGCTGTCTTGCGGTGATGGCACCGGCCCCCGATCGGCATAAGTCGCGCCCTGGGCCGGGATGATCAACACCTGGCCGACACGCAGCTTCGTCGGATCGCCAATGTTGTTGGCTTGCTGCAACGCCGCGACCCGCACGCCATTGCGCCGTGCGATGCCATAGAGCGAGTCGCCGGTCCGCACCCGATAACTGCCGCCCGAAGTCGTCGGCTCATAGGCCACGGGCCGGCTCGGTGCAGGGTCCGGATTGTAGTAGGTGCGTTCGCGGTTGGCGGCGACCGATGTCGGTCCATTGACCGGAATGATGAGCCGCTGCCCGACCTTGATCGTCGGCGAACTCAATCCATTCGATGCCATGATCGAGGCAATCGAAACGCTGTGCCGACGCGAGATGCGATAGAGTGTGTCACCGGATCGCACGGTAATGGAATCGCTGCTCGTCAGATCATAACCGCTGGGCTGTGGCCGATAACCCGATGGAGGGTTCTGCTCGGCGACACCCGGCAGCCGCGAGACGTTGACATCGTCACGGCGCGGCGCCCGCAAGTCCTGCGGCCCCGACTGCCCATAAGGAGCATTCGAGCCATAGGAACCGCTGGTGTTTGAACCGCCATATCCGCCGTAGTCCGCCGCTGTCTTGCGAGGGGCAGCGGGTCCGGACTGACCGGCCGGTGAATAACCGCTGGCTTGATCGTTTGCGGCATATCCGGTGACAGGCTCTGATGGCGCCGGGACCGCCGCCGTCGCGCCACCGCTATTGTCCGTCAAACCGAAAACCGGAAAATCAAATCGTGTCACGTCAGCACTGCACCCAGCCAGCAAAATAACGCTGGCGGCGACAGTTGCAGGAAAACGCACATACTCACTCAAGACCCGAAGGCCACGCAAGGAACTACTCATGATCGTATACCTCATTCCCTGAGCGAGTTAAGGCTCATTCAGGTTAATGCCGTCTTAACAGCCTTGTTTTCTTTTTCGGCTGAACCGACACCACCTGATAACTTTGGCTGATTTGAGCGTCGCCCGTGGCATTTTCTGGAAATGGCGTCTGCCCAGGGATGTTCAGAGCACTTTCCCCTTCACCATCGGCACGAACCGCACTGGCAAAAGAGTTTTCATACCTTGCCCGCTCTCGGTGCGCTCGAAGAGGGTGAGAAATTGATCAACTGGACGTTCTCCCAAAGGCAGGAGCATTCGCCCTCCCATCTTGAGTTGTCCGATCAATTCTTTCGGCACCTCAGGCGCGGCTGCCGTAATAATGATCCGATCATAAGGAGCATTTTCCGGCCAACCCTCGTATCCATCCCCTATCTTCGCGGAGATATTTTCAAGCCCGAGCTGAGCGAATCTCGCTACAGCCATTCTATAAAGATCCGGGTAGCGTTCAATTGTGCTTACATGACGGCAAAGCTGGGACAATACTGCGGTTTGATAGCCGGAGCCTGTCCCAATTTCGAGCACATTTTGGCTCTCTTCGAGTTCCAGCATTTGGCTCATATAGGCGACGATAAATGGTTGGGAAATTGTTTGCCCACATCCGATCGGCAAAGGCTCGTTATGCCATGCTAGCCACTGCAAATCCTCGGACACGAATTGGTCCCGCGGGACATCGGCGATCGCAGCAAGTACGCGTTCGTCCTGGATATCCAGTCGCTTCAGCAGGCACGCGAGCTCGAGCCCGTTTTGCGGATACCGTCTCGCTCCCAACCAACGGCTGAACACTTTTTTTCCAATCGTAGCCAACCTGCTTCGCTCCAGCATTCTCTCTGAATTGGCTAATATTTCAACGCCCCTGCGAGCGCCTTGCAGGTCTCCCAATGCGTCAGGTTGAGGTGCAGTGGCGTGACCGCGATCCGATTGGTATAGACGGCCCACAAATCCGTCCCCTCCGCCGGGTTTGATTTGCGCTGCTCAAAGCCAAACCAATAATAGGGATTGCCCCGCGTATCGAGCCTATCGACGATATTGAGCAACTCTTGATCGCGTCGCCCTTGAGAGACCAAGGCAACCTCCTTGACCTCATTGGGAGCACAATAGGGAAAATTAATATTGATCACCACGTCCTTCGGCCA
>JAUVMS010000349.1 GCA_030600135.1 Hyphomicrobiales bacterium
ACACCGCCAGGAAGAAAGGCCGCGCCGTCGGATCTCGGGCAATATCGTAGATCTTGCGCACAGCGTGGAATGTTACCTCGTCGTCGAAGTCGACCTGCACGCTGCGCTCGCAGGGACCGGCCTTGAGCACGACTCCCATCTCCGAGGTCGACAGGCGCTCCCGCCGGGACCAGTCTGCCGTCCACAGGAAGTCCGAGGGATAGATGTCGGTCGTGAGACGCTCTTCGAAGCCGTGCAGTTGGTCCGGGCCGATGAAATGCATCTTGCCACTGAGGCAGGTCTGGTAGCCCATGAGTCGCAGGTGGTGAGCGAACGTCGGCACAGAAGCCGCGAATTCGGCACCATTGTCGTAGGCTCCGATGCGCGAGGCGAGCCGTCCGGAAAGCATGGAAAACCGGGATGGTGCGCACAGCGCAAAATTGCAATAGGCGTTGTCGAATAATACGCCCGCATCGGCCAGGGCTTGCATGTGTGGAGCCTTGACCACGGAGTTGCCGTACATCGGGAGAGCCTGCGGGGGCAATTGGTCAGCCTCGATGACCAAGAAATTCGGGGGTGTCCGACCCATGTTCCCTCCTTTGTCGTTGAGCAGACCGGTTGTTCGGGACCTTCGAGCAACATCGGGCCAACGAGTGGAGCTTATTATAAATGGGACAGAGGACGCGCGCCAGAACGGCGAAGGCGAGCACTCGTCGGTCAATCGTCGCCCCGGCTCTACGATGGAGGGAGAGCATGTCTACCCGGTCGGCCGGATAGCGGACGGATAGCGGGCGCCAATCTCGCTCGTCCGTTTTCGGACGCCTTGGCGGGTACGACGACGTGAACGATGCGGACCGGCTCAGCCTCGACCCGGTCATGCAGGGGATCGTCGGCGGCCATGCCGTAACGAAACAGGCTGCCTCGAACCAGCCAGATGGGGCACTCCTCGACCGCCTCACCCACCGCGTCCATATCCTCGAGATGAATGGCGGGAGCTATCGGCTCAATCAAAACCGCCGGCGTCAAAACTCACCCGCCAAATGAACCGACCACTGTGCCCACGCTTGACCCCGTGGGCCCACGGGTCCCTCCCGCGCGCCGCCGCATCTGCCTGTTGAGGGCACGCCGCGGCGCGTGCGGGGCTCTCCCATGGACTACGGGGACAAACTCGCCGCCGCCTCCGCCGTTGACAAATTGCGACCCATGAGATGCAGTTCGCACGTGATGTGAGGCACCATCTCATGTTCATCGATGGTGGCCAGATCGTCGAAAAGGGCGTGCCCGCAGAGGTGCTGGCAAACCCGAAACGCGAACGGCTGCGAGGTTTCCTGCAACGCTTCCGGGCATCATTCCGATGATCCCCCGGAGCGGCGGCCCGAATTGGTCCCGGCCGTTCGATCAAGAGGCTGTGGAGGAACCGGCTATGACATCGCAAACAATTGGCCAGATCGGCCTGGGTGCCATCGGCGCCATCTACGCCGGCCATCTCCTGCGTGCCGGCGTGAGCCTGGTGGTCCATGACATCGACGCCGCGCGAACAGCCGACGCTCAACGAATCGGCGCGACAGCCGCAGCCTCGCCGGCGGAACTCGCGGCCCAGGTCGAGGTGATCCTGGTTGCGCTTCCCAGCCCGGAAGCCGATCGGGCGAGTCTGCTGAGCGACCGGGGTGCACTTGCCGCCGCCCGCGCCGGGAGCCTCGTCATCGACGTCAGCACCATCGATCCCCACACCGCGCGCGAACTCTATGCCGCCGCCAAGGCGTGCAAGGTCGATTATATCGAAGCCCCGGTCAGCGGCGGGGAACCGGGCGGTGCCGGCACCGATGGCGCGAAGGCGGCCAACATATCCTTCATGGTCGGCGGTGACGAGGAGGCCTTCGAGCGCGCTAAACCCGTGATGTCCCTGCTCGGCAAGCGATTCTTCCATCTCGGGCCGGCCGGTCGCGGCAGCACGGTGAAACTGATCAGCAACCATATTGCGGGCCTCCATAACCTGGTGGCGGCAGAGGCCTTCACCCTTGGTGCGGCCGCCGGCATCGCGCCCGACACATTGCTCGAAGTTTTCGACGGCACCGACGCCAAGAGCTTCTGGCTGACCGAATATTTCGCGCCGCGGCTCCGTCGGCGGGACTTCGAGCCGGGTTTCTCGGTTGATCTACAGTACAAGGATCATCTCTTGACGGAAGACCTAGGCCGTGAGCTCAAAGTGCCTCTGCCGTTCAACGCCCTGGCGATTCAGGTCTATCAGATGCTCCGCGCCAAAGGCCTGGGAGGCAAGGACTTGATCGAAGCGGTGAACTTCATGGCCGAACTGGCAAACACCGATATCTACAAACCGCGGCGCCCGGAGAACGCGTCATGAGTACCGGGAGTTTGCATGGAAAGATCTCCATTGTCACCGGCGGCGCCGGGGGCGTGGGCCGAGCATCGTCGCTGCTGTTTTCGCAGGAAGGGGCGCGGGTCGCGGTCCTTAATATCCATGTGTCTGGGACGGCGACGGTGGCGGAGATCGAGGCCGCTGGTGGCGGAGCGAAATAGCACCTTACTAATAGAAACCGGATTCCACCCTGGGATTGCCCGGCGGCATGGACGGCAGTGCTAGGATTTCGTCAGGGGACATGATCGCCTCCAGGCCAATATTTTGAATCTAGTCCAAAGGCTTGAGATCCCCCAGCATCGTCGGGATCAACTCCGTGACGGTTGGGTGAATGTGTACGGCGCGCTGGATGACGGTGTAGGGCGCGTCCGCGTACATCACGTCGAGCACCGAATGGACGATTTCGTCGCCGCCAATCCCCAGTATCGCCGCCCCGAGAACTTTCTTGGTTCCGGCATCAACCAGTATTTTCATAAACCCCTGAGTCTCACTTCGTTCACGTGCCCGCCCGACGCGGGTCATCATCATCTTTCCGACCAACGCCTTACGCCCTGACTCCCGAACCTCGCGCTCCGTCATGCCAACCCGGCCCAAGGGCGGATCAATGAACAGGCCGTAGGTGAGAATGCGGTCGGAAACCCGCCGCGGGTCGTCGTCGAACAGGTTCGCGGCGAGGATCTCGTAATCATTGTAGGACGTGTGGGTGAACGCGCCCTTGCCGTTTACATCACCGATCGCCCAAATTCCGGGCACGTTAGTGCGAAGCTGGTCGTCGACAACGACGAAGCCGCGTCCGTCCGTCTCGACCCCGATCTTGTCGAGACCCAGATCATCGCTATTGGGTTTGCGGCCGACGGCAAGCAGCACATGAGAGCCCACGACCTCCTCGGGGGACGGTTCGCAATCGGCCGTCACCGCCACCTGCTCGCCCCTTTTTGCCAGACCGATGCATTTTGCGTTGAGTCGCACGTCGACGCCTTCGTTCTCCAAAATCTCCCGAACCGTCTCGGAGACGTCCTCGTCGTCACGGGCGATTAGACGATCTGCCATCTCCACGACCGTGACCCGACTGCCGAAACGGCGATACATCTGAGCGAATTCGAGACCGATATAACTGCCGCCTATGATCACGAGGTGGTCGGGCAGGAAATCCACGTCCATCATGCTCGAGTTGGTCAGGTATTCCACCTCATTGATGCCCGGCATGTCCGGGACGAAAGCGCGTGCGCCGACATTGAGAACGATCCGGTCCGACTCCAGCAAATCATCATTGACGCGGACGGAGTTTGCGCTCTCCAACCGGCCGTGGCCTTCGTAAACGGTCAGATTTTCCATGGTCTTGAGCCAATTGGTGACGCCTTGGTTCGACTGCCGCACAACACCGTCTTTCCGCGCCTTGACCCTCTTCATGTCGACATTGATCGAACCATCGTTCATGACGCCGAAGTCCTCTCCTCGTCGGGCCATGTAGGCGGCGCGCGCACTTGCCACCAGGGTCTTGGTCGGGATGCACCCGACATTCACACAGGTGCCGCCGAACAGCTTGCGCTCAATGATGGCCGTCTTCATTCCCTCACCGGTCATTCGCGCGGCGAGCGCCGGTCCGGATTGACCCGTGCCGATGATGATTGCATCGAAATTCTCAGCCATGGCTTTCCTCCTCTTACGTGGAGGCCTCGCCCTCTTTCGCTCAGCCAAATTGCTCTGCGATTCAGATGCACAAGCCGTCCGTTAATAGATCTCGAGCAGGCTCAGCACTCCGGCACGAATAGGCTTGCAAATTTTAGTATGGCCCAATTGCAGCGATGTGGGAATGTAATGGAGCGAATTGGTCGTCGCATCGATTTCAAGCGCTGGCGCAACGCGGGGTGGCGACACCTCCCGGAACGCAGGGGCTTGAACCTTGTTACGCTGATACCGTCCCTGGCACCTCGATAACGCACCTTTGTGAAAGCCGGATGCGGGCAAATTGCACGTCCGGATGACCTTCCAGTCGTTATAGCGCGAGGCAGAGAGATCTCCGTCGTCGGTGAACCTGCACCCGCCCCGTTCGGGTCCTTCCAGCCTCAAAAGCGTATGCGGGGCGGCGGAGCGCTTAATCTTTCTAGCGACAGACTTTGAAATCGCATTTCACTTCAGAATGAGCCGGTGCAAATGCAGGTCAGACGGGTCCCAATCGACAGTGTGGCGGCG
>JAUVMS010000322.1 GCA_030600135.1 Hyphomicrobiales bacterium
AACAATTCGGTCCCGCAAACTCGTTAATTGATCACGTGCAATATGCTCTCCTTCAGTAAACCAAGAGCGCAAATCCCTTGCATCTGCTATTGCCGGCGTTTCGTTGAAGTCGAGCTCCGGAGGAATTTCAGTGACGTGCTTGGGTAACGACGTCACGCTTGTTTCGCCCAACTGCGTTGGTTGAACAATATCCAGCGCTCTGTTCCTCACCACCACATCAAGTGATTCCTGTCCGTGATCGATCGCCTTTTTCCTCAGCATAACGAGGGCGCGATGAAACTCGGGGCTGATGAGGAAGAATTCATCGCCCTTGCTCTTGTCATGCGAGACCGCACGCCTGACGGTGCCAGCAGTGCCATTGCCTTTGCCTTTGCCATGCAAGGTCGCGCGTCTGGTTGCACCAACATTGAGAATATGGCGTAAGGTGTCCTCGTAGGCGATCATGATTTGTTGGAGCTGAAGCGTTGTGTCGGGTGGTAAATCGACGATCTGATCATCGTTTCTGGATCGAGGTGGAATGACCTCCCTAGTCACAGAATTGAAGATTTGGCGAACAACCTGATTGTAGCGCTCGATAGCGTCCGGTACGTCGATGTAGTTGGTATAGTCTTCGTGATCGGTCAGCGGGCGCATCGAGCGCAGGGCACTTTCGGCTCCAGCGCGATGATGGGGCTCGGTGGCGGCCTCGAGCAATAGTTCAATCTGGCGCGCGGCTTCTTCAAGTTGATGCTCTTCTTCGCGGCGCTTTTCTGACTTCTGACCGTCGAGGCGGAGTTCCTCGCGCAACTCGGAATCGGTCTGAAGCTGGCGCTCGCAGACCAGGTTGAGATACTCGAAGAACTCAGAGCGAACGCGAAAGAGGTTCGGGTTTGCGGTGTGGCTGTCAACGAGGTTGAGCGTGGCACCCGCATTCAAGACATTGCGAATGCGCGCGGCCTCAGTCTCGCCATAGACGCTAAGGTCGACCTGCGCCATGTAGCCGTCTTCCGGCGTGATGGGTCGCATCGATTCGAGCACCAGACGGGCCGTGGAATAGCGATAGGCTCCCTCTGGTCCGAGCGAATTGTTCACCGTGGTTTCCAACTGGACCGCGGTGCGCGACTTGTCGATGGGCGCGTCGGCCAGGGGAGAGCGTACAGCATTGGCGCCAAACAGGCCCGACATGAAAACCAGCCCGTCGATGGCAATGGCAATCGCAAGTGCGAGGTAAGCCAAACGGTTGCCGTCGGAAAAGGCATTGACGGTTACGACGAAGCGATGGGCCTTGTCGTCGCGATTGAGCGCGGCACGGTTGAGGGCACCTCTGAATTCTTCGGTGTCATTGCCGGAAAGCCTGGACTCCTGGATGCAAGTGCTGCCGTGCTGCAGCAGAGAATCGGCCGTGCCGCCGGCGACGCGCTCACCTACGGCGCATTGCTCGCGATAGGCGGCGAGCGCGTCATTGAAGGAGAACACGCGAGCCGCCGCATCACTTGCAGCTTTCGGTTGGCAGTTGATGTCTTCCGTACCGGCGCGAAGCTGCGGCAACGTGCGCACGGTCGCGAGCAGCGAACCGCATAGTGTCTGGAGCTTGTCGAACGAGACCCTGGTCGGCTCGCGACGAAGTTGGGTGCGCTCGCGCACTAGCGCCTTGAGGCCGCCTGCAGCATCGAGGTCGGCGGTCAAGTCGTTTTGCGAGGCTTGACCTTGAACTTTCAAACGTTCCTCAGCGGCACGAGCCTCGACCCCGAGGGCGGCGAGCCGTTTCGCGATTTCGCCCAATCGCTTGCGATTGGCTGAGGTTTGATCGCCAATACGCTTCAGGCGTCTGGTGGCAACCGCCAAGCGGCTGTTCAGTTCATCCTCATCCAGCTTCAAGTCTGCAACATTGTTCCTTAGTTTGCGCCACTCCGGCCCGCGGCCGGCTTTGCCAGTACCACGCACGCCACGCTCCTCGCCCTTCATGGCGGTTTCGGCGGCAATGATTTGGCTCCGCTTTTCCTGTAGCTGCTTCTCCAACTGCTCAATTTGAATCTGCTCGGGTGGCCGATTGCCACGGACGCTTTCGATTTCAGCATCGAGCCTGACCTTTTCGGCCAAAAGACTCTCGCGTTCGACCTTTGCGCTCGAGATTGCCAGGCGTTCGTGTTGCTCGGCCTCGGTGCGGACCTGAACCCTTTGAAGCTTCAGTTGCTTGACGGCTTCCGAAGCGCCAGTGGATTGCTCGACCAAGCGCGTAAGGTCGGAATTGAATGAAACCCAGCCCTTGCTCTCGAACAGATCCTCAATGGCCTCCTTTCGGCGCTCACGGATGCGCACGCCAACGTCGGCAATCACGCCCTGAACATGGTTGCGGACGCGAAGTTCGGCCGCGCGGGCGCGCTCGTCTTGTGGGAAGATGGTGGAGAACAAGGAATCGAAAGAAAAGAATACCGACGTTGCCATGCAGGCCAGGAACATGATCCATAGCGGCAGATTGCGCATGATCACTTTCGTGCCGCGGACGTAAGGAGCGATGACCTCTCCGCGCCCTAGCGCGTAGATGGCACCGGCGAGCAATATGAGCCCGAGGGTAAGAATGACGGTCGCTTCGATCGCCGCCTGCAAGCTCTGCGATAAGTAGGTCCAAGCCCTAACGGACTCTTGGGGGAAAAATAATAGGGCCACCAAGAGACCGATGACGACGACGGCAAATACGCCGAACAATGCACCAACGATACTGCCTGCCGCTTTGGCCCCTTTGCCGGTGAAACTCTGGGCAAATGTCTCACCAATCAACCATGCGGCAATCAACATGATGCCCTGGATGCCAAAAGTGATGAGCAGGCTGAGCAGGGGGCTCCTGGTGAAATTCGTCATGCCGTCCCACGTGGTCCAACCGGAGGCCACCGAGAGGACGATGCCGGTGATGCCGAGCAACACCAGTCGCCAGTTGGTCATGACGTCGTTGGAGAGTGAGCGGACTAGGCGCCGATAGGTTTGGCTGTTGGCAAATTGCTTGTACAGAAACCAAACCAAGCCGACCAAAAGCAAGTTCGGTAGCCATTCCAGTAGGGCACTCAACAATGGATCCGAAACAATACCGTCAAGCCAGGTGGAAGAGCTGGGGTCAGTTTGGGCCGAGGCAGGTGATGGGCCCCAAAATGCAAAAATTGCAAGGAGCGGCAAAATTCGGAAAATCTGCACGGCTGAGACGGCCTTCGTTGCTATGTGACGGCCTGTCCGCGCCGAACTTGTGTGCCGTACCTCGAGATCAGTCGCAGTGGTCACGGGTATCGGCCCCCAAAAACGTTGTCAAATACGATGCCTGCCAAACGGCGCTCCATAAATGTGTTGCCATAGAAACGACCAACCATGCCCTCACCCCAAAAATAAAGCGGTCTGTGGTCCGCAAATCAACCCAATAATCCAGTCATAGCACGCTCGCTATGCGCGACTGAGTCCTCGCCAAAACAGCAAAGCACCACACGCTGCATTTCTGGGTCACCCCGCAGCAAATTCGCAAGCGTTGCGATAGCAATCGTTGCAGCACGATCGGGGGGAAATCCGTACACGCCAGTCGAGATCGCCGGATAGGCGATTGACGTCAGATCATGCAATCGCGCCAAACGGTATGAACTCGTGTAAGCAGAGGCGAGAAGGTCGTGCTCGTCGGCATTGCCGCCGCGCCATATCGGCCCGACCGTGTGAATAACGTGACGGGCCGGCAGGTCGTAACCCGCCGTGATGCGCGCCTCGCCGGTCGGACACCCACCGATGGAGCGGCACTCGTCAAGCAAGCGAGGGCCGGCGGCACGATGGATAGCACCATCAACGCCTCCACCACCCAGCAACGCCTCATTCGCGGCGTTGACAATGGCGTCCACTGCCAAGCGCGTAATATCGCCTTGCAAAATCTCGATCCGACTCGGCATGAAGTCAGCTCTCCTCAACCTAAAAGATATAGGAAAAGTCGAGCCTAATTTCGAGACCTGACTGCTAGGCCATTGAAAGATAGGGCTCCGCGGGTGACGTATACAGTCGTTTCCGACTGGGAACTTCGCCACGCGCTGGTTGGCATGGCGATTAGACGGACTCGAACAATGCGGCGATGCCGAGACCACCGTGGGTTGTCGAGACGACGGCGCCGCAGGGCGGGCTCGTCTCATCGCGTTGGCGAACGAGACGCGAAAACAGGCGCGTGACAAGCACGGCACCGCTTGCGCCGTAGGGCAAACCGTGAGCGATAGAGCCGCCGTCTGGATTGACGATGCCACCGTCGAGCCCGAGTTCGTCTTCAAGCACGATCGCCTCGGCTGCTGAGTTTTCGCCCATCTCGATGACGCCGATGGTGCTGCGGTCGTAGCCGTTGAGTTTTTGATAGAGTTTGCGGACTGCCGAAACGCCGGCGAGACCGCGTGCATCGGTGGTCACACCGGTCGCTGCATTAGCGACGAGGCGCAGCGCCGACGGGCGCCCAAGTTTCTCGTAAACGGGCTCCGAAACAATCACGGCAAAAGCAGCACCATCGTGCATATTGCTGGAATTTCCAGGAGTTACGGTACCCTCGGGAACAATGTAGGGCGGCAGCTTTATCAGCTCATCTGGCGTGCGGGCATAGGCCAGCGCTTCGTCGCGCGCCTCGATTGCATCAATTCGGATGGGCACGATCTCACCAACGAACCGCCGCTCCTTTTCGGCGCGAATGGCACGCTCGTAGCTGGCATGGGCATAGGCGTCCTGGCGCGCTCTGCCGATGCCCTTGTTTTTTGCCAAGGTCTCGGAAGCCTCGATTAGCTCGGGCTCACCGTTGTGCGGCGCTTCATCCGGGCTCAGTTCGAGAAACCGAGGCAGCTGGTAGAGATTTCGCGGTTTGGCGACCCGCCATGGCGCAGTCGATATGGACTCTGCGCCGCCTGCGACAACAA